>NZ_JBJHAH010000002.1:0-208330 GCF_054050915.1 Modestobacter sp. SYSU DS0875
CCCCCCCCCCCCCCCCCCCCCCCCCCCCCCCCCCCCCCCCCCCCCCCCCCCCCCCCCCCCCCCCCCCCCCCCCCCCCCCCCCCCCCCCCCCCCCCCCCCCCCCCCCCCCCCCCCCCCCCCCCCCCCCTCGGCACGACCCGGTGGACCTGTTGTACTGTTGTCTCACCGACGCGGGGTGGAGCAGCTCGGTAGCTCGCTGGGCTCATAACCCAGAGGTCGCAGGTTCAAATCCTGCCCCCGCTACTCGTCCGGAGGGCCGGTCACCATTCTGGTGACCGGCCCTCCGTCATGTCCGGCCCGCTCGCGTGCGGCGCACTTCGTGTCCGGGCCCTCCTGGCCGGCCCGTGCCGGCACCGTCTCCGGCGCACGTTCCCTCGGCGGGCGGCTCCGCCGCGGGCGGCTCGGCCGCAGGTGGCTTCCCGCCCCCCGGTTCGCGTCGGATCGTGAGGTGGGGTAACCTGATCTCACCGACGCGGGGTGGAGCAGCTCGGTAGCTCGCTGGGCTCATAACCCAGAGGTCACAGGTTCAAATCCTGTCCCCGCTACCAACCCGGAGGCCCGGTCACCGTTCTGGTGACCGGGCCTTCGGTCTGTGTGGCGGCGCCGACCCGGTCCCCGGGCTCCGGTGGCCGCCCGGGACGGAGAGGACGCAGTCGATGGGACCGGGGTCTGCAGAGGCGCCGCAGGGCTGGACCGGGCAGGTGACCGAGCGGACGCTGGCCGACGGTCGCCCGATCCTCTACTTCGACGACGAGCGCCGGGCCGGGTCCGTGCACGCGGCCGTCGACCAGCGGCCGCTCGATCAGACCCCGCGCGCCGGTGAGGTCCGCTTTGACGTCCTGACCGGGGAGTGGGTGACCATCGCCGGGCACCGGATGAACCGGACCTTCCTGCCGGCGGCCGCGGACTGCCCGCTCGACCCCACCCGGGATCCGGAGCACCCGAGCGAGGTGCCCGACAGCGAGTACGACGTCGTCGTCTTCGCCAACCAGTTCCCGAGCTTCGCCCCGGTCGCCGTGGGCCCCGACGGGGACGCCCCGCCGTTCGGCCCGGTCGACGGTCCCGCGTACGGGCACTGCGACGTCGTCGTCTTCTCCAGCGACCACGAGGCCTCCGTCGTCGACCTGCCGGCCCAGCGGATGCGCACCGTCGTGGAGGCCTGGGCGCACCGGACCGCGACCCATTCGGCCGATCCGCGGATCGCGCAGGTGTTCGTGTTCGAGAACCGCGGCCAGGAGATCGGCGTCACCCTGACCCACCCGCACGGGCAGATCTACGCCTACCCGTTCCTCCCGCCGCGCGCCGGTCAGCTGGTCGAGCAGGCCCGCCGGCACCGCGAGGCGACCGGCGGCAACCTGCTGGCCGACGTGCTGCGCGCGGAGCAGGCCGCGGGCCGGCGGGTCGTGCTGGCCGGTGAGCACTGGACCGCCTACGTGCCCAGGGCGGCCCGCTGGCCGGTCGAGGTGCACCTGGCCCCGCACCGCGACGTCCCCGACCTCGCCGCGCTGGACGACGCGGAGAAGGCCGAGCTGGCCGTGGTCTACCAGGAGCTGCTGCGCCGGGTCGACCGGTTCCACCCCGGGGTCGACCGGGTGCCCTACATCGCCGGCTGGCACCAGGCCCCGACCGGGGAGGACCGCGAGCTGGGCCGGCTGCACCTGCAGCTGTTCTCGCTGCTGCGGGCGCCGGGGAAGCTCAAGTACCTCGCCGGCTCGGAGTCGGGCATGGGCGCCTGGATCAACGACACGACGCCGGAACGCATCGCCGACCGGCTGCGGGAGGTGGCCTCGTGAGCGGACAGGGGCGTGAGCGCAGCGAGGAACGAGCGAGGAGCGGAGGGCCCCGCGGGAGCGAACGCGTTGACGTCGTGAGCGCCGAGGTCGACACCGGCGCGGAGGTGGGTGCGCAGGGGCTCGCCGAGCAGGCGGCGGCCGAGTTGCGGCGGGCCTTCGACGTCGAGCCGGACGGCGTCTGGACCGCGCCGGGCCGGGTCAACCTGATCGGGGAGCACGTCGACTACAACGGCGGCCGCTGCCTGCCGATGGCGCTGACCCGGGTCACCGCCGCGGCCGTGCGCCGCCGGGACGACGACGTCGTCCGGCTGGCCAGCACCGACCCGGACGCGCCGACGTTCGAGGGCACCCTCGCCGGCCTCGGGCCCGGCCGGGTCGAGGGTTGGGCCGCGTACGCCGCGGGCACGCTGTGGGCGCTGCAGCAGGCGGGGATCGACGTCCCGGGCCTGGACCTGTCGGTCAGCAGCGACGTGCCGCTGGGTGCGGGTCTGTCCAGCTCCGCGTCGCTGGAGGCTGCGGTGGCGATCGCCGCGGCCGAGCTGGGGGGCCGGGCCGACTCTCCCGAGTTGCGCCACCTGCTCGTCCAGGCCGCCATCCGGGCCGAGAACGAGGTCGTCGGCGCCGGCACCGGGGGCATGGACCAGACCGTCGCGCTGCTGGCCGAGGAGGGCTCGGCCCTGCTCATCCACACCCGGGACTTCCGCACCGAACCGGTGCACCTGGGCCTCGCCGAGGCCGGGCTGGCGCTGCTGGTGATCGACACCCGGGTCAAGCACACCCTCGCCGACGGGCAGTACGCCCAGCGGCGCGCCGACTGCGACGAGGCGGCCCGGCAGCTCGGCCTGGAGTGGCTCTCCGACGCCACCGAGGCCGACGTCGAACGGCTGAGCGACGAGCGGCTGCGGGCCCGCACCCGGCACGTGGTGGGCGAGAACCAGCGGGTCGACCGGGTGGTCGAGCTGGTCCGGGCAGGCCGGGTGGCCGAGATCGGGCCGCTGCTGGACGCCTCGCACACCTCGCTGCGCGACGACTACGAGGTGTCCGCGGTGGAGCTCGACGTCGTCGTCGAGGCCGCCCGCGAGGCGGGCGCGCTGGGGGCGCGCATGGTCGGCGGCGGGTTCGGTGGCTCGGCGATCGCGCTGGTCCACCCCCGCGACGCGCAGGCGATCAGCAACGCCGTCGCCGCCGCCTGTCGCGAGCGGGGGCTCACCGAGCCCGGCACGCTCACCGTCACCTCCGGCCCCGCGGCGCGCCGGCTGTCCTGAACCCCCGGGGCCGGGGAACAGCACCCCGGCCCCGGGGGTTGGCCCGAGCATGGAGACGACCGTCACCGACGCCCCCGAGGACAGCCGCTACGAGATCCGCGACGGCGAGCGGCTGCTGGGCCAGGCCGCCTACCAGCGGCGCGGCGACCAGGTGGTGTTCACCCACACCGAGGTGGACACCGGCGAGGAGAACTCCGGGCTGGGCAGCACGCTGGTCCGGGCCGCGCTGGACGACGTCCGCAGCAAGGGAGGCACCGTCGTGCCGATGTGCTCCTTCGTGCGCGGCTGGATCGACCGGCACCCGGAGTACCAGGACCTGGTCGCTGCCGAGGGCTGACCGCCTGCAACCGCGCTGCGGCCGGCCTGAGAGGGTGGGCCCATGCGTGTCCTGGTCGCCGGGTGGTTCAGCTTCGACGAGGTCATCGCGACCGTCGGTGACGAGCTGGGGGCCGACGTCGTCACCGGCTGGCTCCGCGAGCTCGGGGTCGACCACGACGTCGCCTGGGCGCCCTACCTGCAGCGCGGCCCCGACTGGCGGGAGCTGGACCCCGCCGGCTACACGCACCTGGTCTTCGTCAGCGGCCCGGTGTCGGACACCCCGCTGCTGCGCGAGCTGACCAGCGCGTTCGCCGGTGCCCAGCGCTGGGCGGTGAACGTCTCGGTGGTCTCCGACGCCGGGCGCGCGCTGTTCGACCGGGTGTGGGAGCGGGACGCGCCCGGCATCGCCCGGCCCGACCTCGCCATCGGCACGACGACACCCGACGTCCCGGTGATCGCCGTCGCCTTCGCCCCGCCGCAGGAGGAGTACGGCGACCGCAGCCGCGCCGGGGAGGTGCGGGCGGCGATCGAGGGCTGGCTCGGGGCCCGGGCGATCCCGTGGTTCGAGCTGACGATGGACCTGTTCGAGAAGCCGCACGAGCGCTTCCCGTCCCAGGTCGAGGCCCTGATCCGGCGGGCCGACGTGGTGCTCAGCATGCGGCTGCACGCCCTGGTGCTCGGGCTGGCGCACGGGAAGCCGGTCATCGCCTGCGACGCGATCGTCGGTGGCGCGAAGGTGAGTGCCCAGGCGGCGTCGCTGGGCTGGCCGGTGGTGCTGCGGGCGGGCGAGATCGACCCGGTGACGCTGGACGCCGCACTCGAGCACGCCCTGTCGGGCACGCTGACCGAGGAGATCGCCGCCGCCCAGCGGCGCGGCGCGGAGGGCAACGCGGCCGCCCGCGACTGGTTCACCTGCCAGCTGCAGGGCTGAGGGGGCGCTGGGCGGCGGCGAACCGCCGCTCCAGCTCCGCGGGCACCGGCCGGCGCTGCCGCAGGGCGGCGGGCAGGCGCCGCAGCACGCCGGCCAGCGCCGTGCGGGCGGCCGGTTCGTCTCGGCAGCGGCGGGCCAGCCGGGTGGTCGCGGCGAGCGCCACCGGCAGCGGTCGGCGGAGCCAGTCGACGAGCACGTCGTTGCGGATCTGCAGCGCCCACCGCTGCGGCGAGGGCCGGTCCGGACCGGCCGGGTCGTGCCAGGCGACGACGTCGTCGGCGTAGGCCAGCTGCCAGCCGGCGGCGGCCAGGTCGAGGGCGAGCAGGTGCTCCTCGCCGCCGAAGAACAGGAACGGGGAGAAGCCCCCGACGGTCAGGTAGGCGTCCCGGCGGACCACGGCGGCGAACGCCGGGAAGCTGAGCACGTCCGGACCGGGCGCGCCGGGGGAGCGGCCCAGCACCGCGGCCCGGTGCTTGACCGACACCCGGTCGTCCGACCCGTCCCGCGCCAGGCGCACCCGGCCCACCAGCACCGCGACCTGCGGATGGGCGTCGAGCAGCTCGGCGGCCCGCTGCAGCGCGCCGGGCTCCCACCACGAGTCGTCGTCGGCGAACGCGACGTAGGGCGTGGTCGCCCGCCGGACGCCGTCGGTGCGGGCGACCGCGCCGGCGTTCTCCGGCAGCTCGACGACGTCGACCCGCGGGTGCGTCTCACGGACGGCCGCCGCCGTGCCGTCGGACGACGCGTTGTCGACCACCAGGATCGGCTGCCCGTCGACGTCGAGCCGGTCCAGCGAGCGCAGCAGCGAGTCCCGCCGGTCCAGAGTGGCGATGACGACGGTGACCCGGTGCACGCCGGGATGTCTACCCGAGGCTTCCCCGCACTCGTCGTGCGGCCACTGCGCGTCCGGTCCCGGGCCGCCAGTACCGTGCCGGACGCGGTACTGGAGCACGCACTGCTGGACGTCCGGCCGGGCCACCAGGAGGAGTTCGAACGTGCCTTCGCCGAGGCGCGCTCGATCATCGCGGCCATGCCGGGCTTCCGGGCTCTGTCGCTCTCCCGCTGCCTGGAGCGGGAATCGGGCTACCTGCTGCTGGTGGAGTGGGACCGGCTGGAGGACCACACCGAGGGCTTCCGCGGATCCCCCGGGTGTCAGCGGTGGCGGGATCTGCTGCACCGCTTCTACGAGCCGTTCCCGGTCGTCGAGCACTTCACGACGGTCGTGACCGCCTGAGGTCGGGCGTCAGGCGGGGAGTGGGGTGCCCTCGGTCGGGCTGTGCAGGGCGGTGATCAGGTGGTCCAGCGGCAGGTCCAGGGCCCCGGCGAGCGCGGCGACGGTGAAGAACGCCGGCGTCGGCACCCGGCCGGACTCGATCTTCCGCAGCGCCTCCGGGCTCACCCCGGAGGCAGCGGCGACCTCGGCGGGGGAGCGGTCGCCCCGGGCCTCGCGGAGCAGCGCCCCCAGTCGGCGGCCGCGCTCACGCTCTTCGAGGGTCAGCGGCGGGCGCACCATGGCCGTGATAGTAATACCGGGATACCAATACCGGGAGGAACTCCAGATGATCGAGCTGCGGACGCCGGGGGAGATCGACGCCATGCGCGCGGCCGGTGCGGTGGTCGCCGACATGCACGCGGCGGTGCAGGCGGCCGCGGCCCCGGGTGTCCGGCTGACCGAGCTGGACGCGATCGCCCGCGACGTCCTCGCCGACGCCGGGGCGACGTCGCCGTTCCTGGGCTACGCCCCGCTGCCGACCACCCCGCCGTTCCCCGGCGTGCTCTGCCTGTCGGTCAACGACGTGGCGCTGCACGGCATCCCGACCAGCCAGGAGCTGGCGGACGGCGACCTGCTCAGCGTGGACGCCGGCGCGACGCTCGACGGCTGGGTGGGCGACGCCGCACGCACCTACCCGATCGGCACGCCGCGGCCGGAGGACCTCCAGCTCGTGGAGACCACCGAGCGGGCGCTGGCCGCGGGGATCGCCGCGGCGGTGGTCGGCAACCGGGTCGGCGACATCTCCGCTGCGATCGGGGCGGTCGGCCGGGCCGGTGGCTGCGGGATCAACACCGACCAGGGCGGGCACGGGGTCGGCCGGAGCATGCACGAGGCGCCGAGCGTGCCCAACGAGGGCCGGCCCGGCCGCGGGCTGCCGCTGCGCGCCGGGCTGGTGATCGCGATCGAGCCGTGGTTCCTGGCCGGCGGCAGCGACGACTACCGGGTCGACGCCGACGGCTGGACGCTGCGCAGCGCCGACGGGAGCCGCGCCGCGCACGTCGAGCACACCGTGGCGGTCACCGCCGACGGCCCGCGCGTCCTCACCGCCCCGCGCTGCTGAAGGACCCCCCACCGCTCGCACGCTCGCGGCGGGCCCCTACGAGGGGGCCGAACGGTGGGGAGCGGGGGGTGTCAGGACAGCGCCTGGTCCAGGTCGGCGAGCAGGTCGTCGACGTCCTCGATGCCCACCGACAGTCGCACCAGGTCGGCCGGCACCTCCAGCGGCGAGCCGGCAGCGCTGGCGTGGGTCATCCGGTGCGGGTGCTCGATCAGCGACTCCACGCCACCCAGCGACTCGGCCAGGGTGAACAGTTGCGCCCGCTCGCACACCCGCAGCGCCGCCTCCTCGCCGGCCTTCAGGCGGAACGAGATCATCCCGCCGAAGCCGGACATCTGCGACGCTGCGATCTCGTGGTTGCGGTGCTGCGGCAGCCCCGGGTAGAGCACGTCGCCGACGGCCCGGTGCTCCAGCAGCCACTCGGCGATCCGGGCGGCGTTGGCGCTGTGCCGCTCCACCCGGACGCCGAGGGTCTTCAGGCTGCGCAGCACCAGCCACGAGTCGAAGGGGCCGGCGACGGCGCCCATCGCGTTCTGGTGGTAGGCCAGCCGCTCGCCGAGCTCAGCGTCGGACACGACCAGCGCACCGCCGACGACGTCGGAGTGCCCGCCCAGGTACTTCGTCGTCGAGTGGACGACGACGTCGGCGCCGAGCGTCAGCGGCTGCTGCAGGTAGGGGCTGGCGAAGGTGTTGTCGACGACCAGCAGAGTCCCGGAGGCGTGCGCGATCTCGGCCAGCGCGGCGATGTCGGAGACGTTGAGCAGCGGGTTGCTCGGCGTCTCGCACCAGATCACCCGCGTCGTCTCCGGGGTCACGGCCTCCCGGACGGCGTCCAGGTCGTTGAGGTCGACCGGCTGGTGCGTGACACCCCACGGCTCGAGCACCCGGGAGATCAGCCGGTACGTGCCGCCGTAGGCATCACCGCCCAGCACGATCGAGTCGCCCGGCCGGCACACGGTGCGCAGCAACGTGTCCTCGGCGGCGAGCCCGGAGGCGAACGCCAGTCCGCGGGTGCCCTGCTCCAGCGAGGCCAGCGCCGTCTGCAGGGTGTCCCGGGTGGGGTTGGCGCTGCGGCTGTACTCGTAGCCGCCGCGCAGCCCACCGACGCCGTCCTGCTTGTAGGTGGTCGTGAGGTGCAGCGGCGGGATGACCGCCCCGGTCGCCGGGTCCGGGTCCTGCCCGGCGTGGATCGCCCGCGTGTTGAAGCCGCTCATGCCCCGACCGTAGGCGTGATGCCGACCAGGTGGCCCAGCACGTCCTGCCGGGTGACGACGCCGGCGGGCTTGCCGTCGACGTGCACCAGCAGGGCGTCGGCCTCGCCCAGCGCGCTCACCGCCGCGCTCACCGGCTCGCCGGAGCCGATGATCGGCAGCGGTGCGGACATGTGCCGCTCCACCGGGTCGGCCAGCGTCGCGCGCCCGGCGAACAGCGCGTCCAGCAGCGCCTTCTCCGCGACCGAGCCGACCACCTCGCCGGCGGTCACCGGCGGCTCGGCCCGCACCACGGGCAGCTGGCTGACGCCGTACTCGCGCAGGATGTCGATCGCGTCGCGGACGGTCTCGGTGGGGTGGGTGTGCACCAGCTGCGGCATCCCCGCCGACCCAGCGCCGGACTTGGTCCCCAGCAGCTCGCCGACCGTCTCCCCGCCGCCGGCGTCCAGGAAGCCGTAGTCGGCCATCCACTCGTCGTTGAAGATCTTGTTCAGGTAGCCGCGGCCGCCGTCGGGCAGCAGCACCACCAGGACGTCGTCCTTCGTCAGCCGCTCGGCCACCCGCAGCGCGGCCACCACCGCCATGCCGCAGGAGCCGCCCACGAGCAGGCCCTCCTCGCGGGCCAGCCGCCGGGTCATCGCGAAGGAGTCGCCGTCGGAGACCACGACGATCTCGTCGGCGATCGACTTGTCGTAGGCCTCGGGCCAGAAGTCCTCGCCGACGCCCTCGACCAGGTACGGCCGGCCGGTGCCGCCGGAGTAGACCGAGCCCTCGGGGTCGGCGCCGATGACCTGCACCCGGCCCGCGCTGGCCTCCTTGAGGTAGCGGCCGACGCCGGAGATGGTGCCGCCCGTGCCCGCGCCGGTGACGAAGTGGGTGATCTTCCCGTCGGTCTGCGCCCAGATCTCCGGCCCGGTGGTCTCGTAGTGCGAGCGCGGGTTGGCCGGGTTGGCGTACTGGTCGGCCTTCCAGCCACCCGGGGTCTCGCGGGCCAGCCGGTCGGAGACCGAGTAGTAGGAGCGCGGGTCGGCCGGGTCGACCGCGGTGGGGCAGACGTGCACCTCGGCGCCGTAGGCCTTGAGCACGTTGATCTTCTCCTGGCCCACCTTGTCCGGGCAGACGAAGACGCACTTGTAGCCGCGCGTCTGGGCGACGATGGCCAGCCCGATGCCGGTGTTGCCGCTGGTCGGCTCGATGATGGTGCCGCCGGGCTGCAGCGCCCCGGAGGCCTCGGCGGCCTCGACCATGCGGAGCGCGATCCGGTCCTTCACCGAACCACCGGGGTTGAGGTACTCGACCTTGGCCAGCACCAGCGGGGCGTCGGGCCCCAGGTGCTCGGTGACCTTGTTCAGCCGGACCAGCGGGGTGTCGCCGATCAGCTCGACGACGGACTCGGCGTACTGCACGGGATCTCCTGCGGCGCTCGGGCCGGTGGCGGGTCGCGCCTCCGGCGGTCCCCCCATCCCACCATTCCGTGCGCGTCCGGGCGCGCGCGGTGCGAGGCCCGCCGGGGCGCGCGCCGCCGGGCGCCGGTGCCGGCTGCTCCCCGAGCGCGGGACCGGCGCTCCACCCATGCTGAGGTGGTGCTGCTGGCCTGGGACAGTGCGCTCCGGATCCCCAGGCCCCGCGCTCGGCCCCTGCTCGCCGGGGGGCTCACGGCGGCCCTGCTGGTGCTGCTGGCCGGGGTGCTGACCGGCAGCCGGGTGATCGAGCTGGACGAGGCGGTCTACCGCTGGGCGCCGGGCCAGCGCTGGCCGGCCCTCGGCCCGCTCGCCGACTGGTGGGTGCTGCTGGGCCAGCGGGCGGTCTGCCTGGCCCTGGTCGTCCCGTGGCTGGGGCTGCGGGCCTGGCGGGCCCGGAACGCCGGCCCGCTCGTCGTCCTGGCCGTGGCCACCCTGCTCACCAACGTCGGCGTCGGCGCCATGAAGTACCTCGTCGGTCGCCTGGGGCCACTGCAACTGGGCGAGGCCGCCGGCGACGTGGGCGCTGGTCACGCCTTCGCGCTGGGTGGCTCGATCTTCCCCTCGGGGCACGCCGCCAACGCAGTCGTGACCGCGGGTGTCCTGGTGATGACGGCCCGCGGGCACCGTCGGCTCGGCGCCGTCCTGGCCGGGGTGCTCGCGGCCGGCGTCGGGCTCACCACGATCCACCTGGGCACCCACTGGGCCTCGGACGTCCTCGCCGGCTGGTGCGCCGGAGGGCTGGTCCTCCTCGCCGTCGCACCCGCTGTCCGGGTGGTCACCGAGCTGACCGGTCGGCTGACCGGTCGGCTGACCGGACGGCTGGCCGCCCGGCACGGTCCCGGCCGGCCGCTCACGGCGGCCACGGGCCCGACGCGGCCCGCCCGCCCCGAGGCCGGGGCGGCGTCCCCCTCCCGCGCGGTGCCGGCGCACGTGGGTCGGGCCTATACCCTCGCGTGGCCGAGCCCGCCACTCGGCAGCGACCGTCGAACCGGCGGCGGCCGTCGACGGAAGGGGCCCACCCACCATGAGCGAGCTGTCGTGGGACCTGCACCAGGCCCTGGCCGGGATCGAGCTCGCCGGCCGTGAGCTCTCCGACGTCCTCGACGAGGTGGTGCACGTCGCCCGCCGGGCCATCCCCGGCACCGAGGCGACCTCCATCACGCTGATCCGGGGGGAGCGCGCCTTCACCGCGGCCTTCGACGGTCAGCTCGCGATGGACGCCGACGAGTCGCAGTACCAGCGCGGCCACGGCCCCTGCCTGGACGCCGCCCTCGCGGGCGAGGTGTTCGTGGTCCAGGACATGCGGGCCGAGGAGCGCTGGCCGGGCTACGCGTCGCGCGCCGCGGAGTTCGGGGTGCGCAGCTCGTTGTCGGTCCCGCTGCCGTACCAGGGCGCCACGATCGGGGCCCTCAACAACTACGCCACCCGGACCGGGGCGTTCGCCGAGACTGACGTCGCGCTGGGTGAGGAGGTCGCGGCCTTCGTCGCGATCGCGGTCGGCAACGCGGAGGCGACCAGCCGGGCGCTGGAGGAGTCGGCGAACATGCGGCGGGCGATGCTCTCCCGCGCGGTCATCGAGCAGGCCAAGGGCATCCTGATGGAGCGGCACAAGATCACCGCGGAGCAGGCGTTCACCCTGCTCACCCATGCCTCCCAGCGGCGCAACGTCAAGCTGCGGGTCGTCGCCGACGAGCTGGTGGCCACCGGGGAGCTCACCGCCCGCTGACGCCCCGCCCCGGCTGGCGCGGCCGGCGCCCCGGCGGCCAGGATGCGGCGGTGAGCAGCGACCCGGTCGTCGTCGGCGCCGACCTGGGCACCAGCGGGCTGAAGCTCGCCGCCCTCGACCCGGTGGGCGCCGTCGTCGCCGAGAGCGAGGTCGGTTACGCCGTCGACCGGCCGCAGCCGGCCTGGGCGCAGACCGACGTCGCCGTGTGGCGCCGGGCACTGGACGACGCCCTCACCGCGCTCGCCGGCCGGCTGGCGGGCCGCCCGGTGGCCGCCCTGGGGTTCTCCGGCCAGATGCACGGCGCGGTGCTGGTCGACGGCGCCGGCCGGCCGCTGGCACCGGCCCTGCTGTGGCCCGACCAGCGCGCCACCGCGGAGCTGACCCGCTGGCGAGGGCTCCCCGACGGCGACCGGGCGGCGCTGGCCAACCCGCTCGTGCCGGGGATGACGGGGCCGCTGCTGGCCTGGCTGGCCGCGGCCCGACCCGAGCTGCTGGACCGCGCCGCGGCCGCCCTGCTGCCCAAGGACGCGCTGCGCGCCACGCTGCTGCCCGGCACCGACCCCGCGGTCACCGACCGGACCGACGCCTCGGCCACCCTGCTGTGGGACGTCCCGGGGGAGCGCTGGTCCACCGCGGCGGTGGCGGCCGCCGGCCTGCCGGAACGGGTGCTGCCCGCCGTCCGTCCCGGCGCTGAGGTGCTCGGCACGGCGGTCCTGCCGGTCGGTGAGGTGCCGGTCGTCGTCGGCGGCGCCGACACCCCGCTGGCGCTGCTGGCGGCGGGCGGCGACGGCGGCGTCCAGGTGAACCTCGGATCCGGGGCGCAGGTGCTGCGCCCGGGCGTGCGGCCGCGGCCGGTGGCCGACCCGGTCGTGCACTGCTTCGCCGACGCCGACGAGGGCTGGTACGCGATGGCCGCGCTGCAGAACGCCGGCACGGCCTGGTCGTGGGTGCGGGAGGTGCTCGGCCTCGACTGGCCGGCGCTGGTGGGCAGCCTGGGCGCCGCGGCGCCGGGGGCCGGTGGCGTCGTCTTCACCCCGTTCCTGACCGGTGAACGGGGTGGGGTCGCCGGCCCGACGGCGCGGGGTGGCTGGACCGGGCTGTCGGCCGGCACCAGCCGGGCCGACCTGGCCCGCGCCGCGCTGGAGGGCGTCGTGTTCGCCGTCGGCGCTTCCCTCGACCTGCTCGGGACGCCGCCGGACGACGACGCCCCGGTGGTGCTCACCGGCGGCGGCGCGCGGGACAGCGGGCTCCAGCAACTGCTCGCCGACGTGCTGGGCCGGCCCGTGCAGCACGTGCGGGTGCGCAGCGCGTCGGCCGCGGGCGCCGCGGTGCTCGCCGGGCGCGGGGTCGGGCGGCAGCTCACCCCGCAGCGGGCGCACGGGCCGGTGGTGGAGCCGCGGACGGTGCCGCAACTGCGGGCCGCCCGGGAACGGTGGACCGCCGCGGTCGGCTGACCCCGGCCGCGCAGGAGTGGAACCGGCTGGTCCGGGGCACCGTTGGCCCGGAGTGAGGAGCCGGCACCCGGCTCCTCGTCGACGAGAGGGGGCGACGCGCCATGGCGTCGATCATGAACAAGGTCATGCAGTTCGCGAACAGCCCGAAGGGCAAGCAGGTCATCCGTCAGGCGACGGACAAGGCCCAGCAGCTGGCGAGCGACCCGAAGAACCGGGCCCGCATCGAGGACGTGCGGCGCCGGATCCAGGGCGGTCGCGGCGGTTCCGGGGGCACCGGACCGGCGCACTGACCAGCGCCCCGGGCGGCGCTCGCCCTAGCGTCGGGCGAGCGCCGTCAGCACGTCGGCGTGCAGCACGCCGTTGCTGGCCACCGCGCTGCCGCCCGCCGGGCCCGGGGTGCCGTCGAGGTCGCTGAAGCTCCCCCCGGCCTCCCGGACGATGACGTCGAGCGCGGCGAGGTCCCACAGCGACACCTCGGGCTCGCAGGCCACGTCGACGGCGCCCTCGGCGACCATCATGTAGCTCCAGAAGTCGCCGTAGGCGCGGGTGCGCCACACCGAGCGGGTCAGGTCCAGGAACGGGTCGAGGCGGCCCTGCTCCTCCCAGCCGGAGAGGCTGGAGTAGGACAGGCTCGCGTCGGTCAGGCCGGCCACCTGCGAGACGGTGCAGCGGGTCGCGTTCTCCAGCCGGCGACCGGTCCAGGCGCCCACTCCCGCGGCCGCCCACCAACGCCGGTTGAGGGCCGGAGCCGACACCAGCCCGACGACCGGCACGTCGCCCTCGAGCAGCGCGATCAGCGTCGCCCACACCGGGACCCCGCGGACGAAGTTCTTCGTGCCGTCGATGGGGTCGATCACCCAGCGCCGGTCGCCCCGGCCGGTGCTGCCGAACTCCTCGCCGAGGACCGCGTCCCGGGTCCGTGCCCGGGACAGGGTGGCGCGCAGCTGCTCCTCGACCGCCCGGTCCGCGTCGGTGACCGGGGTCAGGTCCGGCTTGGTCTCCACCCGCAGGTCCTGCGCCCGGAACCGGTCGAGGCTGATCGCGTCGGCCTGGTCGGCGAGCACGTGCGCCAGGCGCATGTCCTCGGTGAAGCCGCGCATCCCGGGTGTCATGGCACCCGAACCTACTGGTCCCGGCCCCGAGGGGCCGGGACCGACGGGGACGCTCAGTTGTTGAAGACCGCCTTCTCCACCGCAGCCGGGGTGTCGTACTCGCCGTCGTCGATGTTCCTCAGCGCCTCGAGCACCTCGCCGTCGCCCCCGTGGGACTCCGCGTGCTTGACCACGTCCTCCTTCTTCGCCGGGTACTCGATGCCGCCGAGGGCCTTCTGGATGTCGATCGGGCTCACCATGGCCGGTCGGCTACCCCGCGACCGGTGCGTCGATGCCTGCGGCTGCACGCCGGTGTGCCGGGGCGCCCGCGACGTCACCCCGGTTACGGTCGGGGGATGGAGGCGCGGACGATCGTCGGGCTGCTGGCCGACCCGGTCCGGCTCAAGGTGGTGGCCGCGCTGGCGCTGGGCGCCGGCACGATCGAGCAGGTGGCCGAGGCCACCGGCCTCTCCCTGCAGGAGGTGGCGCTGGCCGCCCGCCGGCTGGCCCGCGGCGGCCTGGTCGGTCGCGACGGCCACCGGTTGACGCTGCACCAGGACCGCTTCGGCAGCGTGGCGCGGGCGGCCGCCGAGCGCGAGCCGGCCCCGGAGCCGCTGTCGGCCGACCCCGCCGAGGACGCGGTGCTGCGGGCCTTCGTGCGCGACGGCCGGCTGGTCGCCGTCCCCGCGCAGCAGGGCAAGCGGCGGGTGGTGCTGGCCCACCTGGTGCACGTGTTCGAGGCCGGGGTGCGGTACCCGGAGCGCGAGGTGAACGCCCTCCTGGCAGCCTGGCACCCTGACGTGGCCGCCCTCCGCCGGTACCTGGTCGACGAGGGGCTGCTGTCGCGGGACGCCTCCGGGGTCTACTGGCGCAGCGGTGGTTATGTGCACGGCGTCGACGACTGACCCGGCTCCGATGACCGACACGGCGCCGACGGGACGAGGGGAGCAGCGTGCAACGGCAGGTCTTCGCCTTCTCCGGGGTGCTCGCGCCCCGGCCGGGTGAGCGCGGCAACCAGCCGCTCATCGAGCACGTGCTCCGGCTCGGACGGGACCGGCGGACCGCCGAGGGACCGGTGCGGATCTGCTACGTGCCGACGGCGATCGGCGACGACCCGACGGCGGTCTCGGTGTACGACCGGGTCTTCGGCACCCGGGGCGACGTCACCCTCAGCACGCTGCGGCTGTTCCCCCGGCCGAGCGTGCCGGACGTGCGCCGGCACCTGCTCACCCAGGACGTCGTGCTGGTCGAGGGCGGCAGCCTGGTGAACCTGCTGGCCGTCTGGCGCGCGCACGGCCTGCCCGCGGCGCTGCGGGAGTGCTGGGAGGCCGGGGTCGTGCTGGCGGGCACCGGGGCCGGGAGCCAGTGCTGGCACGCGGGCGGCCCCACTGACGGGTTCGGCGACCGGCTCGCCCCGCTGACCGACGGGCTGGGCCTGCTGCCGTTCAGCAACAACGTGCACGACGACGACGGCGAGCAGCCGCGCCGGGAGGCCTACCGCCGGCTGGTGGCCGCGGGCGAGCTGCCCGGCGGGTACGCGACCGAGGACGGGGTCGGCCTGCACTACATCGGCGCCGCCCTCGCCGAGGCGGTCACCGTGCGCCCGGGAGCCCAGGCGTGGCACGTGCGGCCCGACGGCGCCGGCGGCTGGGCCGAGCGCGCGCTCCCGGCCCGCCTGGTCTAGCCACCTGCGCCCCGGGCGCCGGCCCTCCTAGTGCCCCGGGTCGAGCTGGCCGACGGCGGTGATCAGCCGGCGGAAGCTGCCCAGCCGCTCGCCGCGGGCGGACGGACCGTCGGCGGCCCAGGCGTCCAGCGCGCACTCCGGGTCCTCGGCGGTGTGCCCGCAGCCGGGCGGGCAGTCGACGGCTGCCTCGGCGAGGTCGTCGAAGGCGGCGAGCACGTCCTGCGCGGTGACGTGCGCCAGCCCCAGCGAGCGGATGCCCGGGGTGTCGATCACGGTGCCCCCGCCGGGGAGGTCCAGCAGCACCGCCGAGGACGACGTGTGCCGGCCCTTGCCGATCTTGCTGACGTCGCCGGTGGCCCGGAAGGCGTCCGGGACCAGCCGGTTGACCAGGGTCGACTTGCCGACCCCGGACTGGCCGACCAGCACGCTCATCCGCCCGGTCAGCCGCTGCAGCAGCTCGTCCAGCGACGCCTCCCGCGACATGGGCACCGCCTCGACCTCCAGACCGGCGTACCGGTCCAGCAGCGGCTGCGGGCTGGCCAGGTCGGTCTTGGTGAGGCACAGCAGCGGCGCCAGGCCCCCGGCGTAGGCGGCCACCAGGCAGCGGTCCAGGAAGCCCAGCGCCGGGTCGGGGTCGGTCACCGACGTGACGACCACCAGCAGCTCGGCGTTGGCCACCACGATCCGCTCGGTCGGGTCGGTGTCGTCGGCGGTGCGGCGCAGCGCCGTCGTCCGGTCCTCGATCACCACGATCCGGGCCAGCGTGTCCGGCCGGCCGGAGGTGTCGCCGACGATCCGCACCCGGTCGCCGACCACCACACCGTGCTTCCCCAGCTCCCGGGCCCGCATGGCGGTCACCTCGACCGGGGCGCCGTCCGGGTCCTCGACCCGCACCTGCATCCGGCCGCGGTCGACGGCGACCACCATCCCCGGGACGGCGTCCTCGTGCGCCGGCCGGGTGCGGGTGCGCGGGCGGGAGCCGTGCCGGGTCGGCCGGACCCGGACGTCGTCCTCGTCGGACCGCTTGTCCATCCGGCGGCTCAACGGCCCACCTCCGCCGGCTGGTCCACCAGTGCGGCCCACCGGTCCAGGAAGTCCGGGAGGGTCTTGCTCACCGCGCCGGGGTCGGCGACCCGGACGCCGCCGACAGCCAGCCCGAGCACGGCGGCGGCGTGCACCATGCGGTGGTCGGCGTAGGAGTCCAGCTGTGCGGCCCGGCCCGGGCCGGGGGTGATCACCAGGCCGTCGGGCAGCTGCTCCACCCGGGCGCCGACCGCGGTCAGCACCTCGTCGAGTGCCTGCAGCCGGTCGGTCTCGTGCCCTCGCAGGTGGGCGATGCCGGTCAGCCGGGACGGACCGTCGGCCAGGGCGCACAGCGCCGCCAGCACCGGGGTCAGCTCGCCGACGGCGCCCAGGTCGGCCACCAGCGGCGCGATCCGGGCGCCCCCGGTGACCTGCAGCCCGGCGGGGGTGGTCGCGACCTCGGCCCCCATCGCGGTGAGCAGCCGGTCAAGCTGCGCGCCGGGCTGGGTGGTGTCGGCCGGCCAGTCGCGCACGGTGACCCGCCCGCCGGTGACCAGCGCGGCCGCGAGGAAGGGTGCGGCGTTGGACAGGTCGGGCTCGACCACCCGGTCCAGGGCGGTGATCGGGCCGGGGGAGACCCGCCAGCCGCGTTCGGTCGGGACGACGTCGACGCCGTGCTCGGCCAGGGTGCGCACGGTCATCTCCACGTGCGGCATCGAGGGCAGCGACCCGGCGACGGCCAGGTCGACTCCCCGGTCGTACCGGGCGGCGGCCAGCAGCAGCCCGGAGACCACCTGGCTGGACTCGCTGGCGTCGACGGTCGCCGCGCCGCCGCGGACCGCGCCGGTGCCGTGCACGGTGAACGGTGCCCGGCCCCGGCCGTCGTCGTCGATCCGCACGCCCAGGTCGCGCAGCCCGGCGATCAACCCGGCGTTGGGCCGTTCCCGCAGCCGCGGGTCGCCGTCCAGCCGCACCGGGCCGGTGGCCAGCGCGGCGACCGGGGGCAGGAAGCGCAGCACGGTGCCGGCCAGCCCGGCGTCGACGTCGGCGGGGCCGCGCAGCTCGCCGGGGGTGACCAGCCAGTCGTCCCCGTCCTCGGCGACGCCCACGCCCAGCGCGCGCAGCCCGGCGGCCATCAGGTCGGTGTCCCGGGCGCGCAGCGGTCGCACCAGCCGGCTGGGCCCGTCGGCCAGCGCGGCCAGCACCAGCGCGCGGGCGGTGAGCGACTTCGACCCCGGCAGCGTGACCACCGCGTCGACGGGGGCGGTGCGGTGCGGCGTCGTCCAGACCTGTGCCATGCCGGTCATCCTGCCCTGTCACGGCACCGGAGGTCCGGGGTGACGGCGTCTGCGGCCACCACCCCGGACCACCAGGTCAGCCGGCCTCGGCCTCGACGGACTCCGGCTTCGGGGTGCCGACGGTGCGCACCAGCCGCTGGTTGGCGAACTCGAACATGCCGAGCTCGGAGAGCTCCCGGCCGTAGCCGGAGCGCTTCACCCCGCCGAAGGGCAGCTCCGGGGAGGTGCCGGACGGCGAGTTGATCCAGACCATCCCCGACTCCACCCGGTCGGCCACGGCGCGGGCCCGCTCGACGTCGGCGGAGAAGACCGAGGCGCTCAGCCCGAACTCGGTGTCGTTGGCCAGCCGGACCGCCTCGTCCTCGCTGGACACCCGGTACACCACCGCCGCGGGGCCGAACAGCTCCTCGCGGTAGGCGCGCATCTCCGGGGTGACGTCGGCCAGCAGGGTGGCGTTGACGAACGCGCCCTCCCGCTCCGGCCGGCCACCGCCGACCAGCACCGTGGCGCCCTTGTCGATGGCGTCCTGCACCTGGGCGGTGTAGTCCTGGGCGGCCCGCTCGGAGGACAGCGGGCCCAGCGTGGTCGCCGGGTCCGCCGGGTCGCCGGGCTGCAGCCCGCGGAAGGCCTCGGTCAGGCCCGCGACGAACTCGTCGTACACGTCGTCCATCACGATGAACCGCTTGGCGGCGATGCAGGCCTGCCCGGTGTTCAGCGTGCGGGAGATCGTGGCCGCCTGCACCGTCTTCGACACGTCGGGGGCGTCGAGCACGATGAACGGGTCGCTGCCGCCGAGCTCGAGCACCGACTTCTTGAGGTGCTTGCCGGCCAGCGACGCGACGCTGCTGCCGGCGCGAGCGCTGCCGGTCAGCGTCACGCCCTGCACGTGCGGGTGGGCGATCACCTTCTCCACGTCGGAGATCCGCAGGAACAGGTTGGTGTAGACGCCCTCCGGGACGCCGGCGTCGCGGAACAGCTGCTCCAGCGCCAGGGCGGTCTGCGGGTTGTTCTCCGCGTGCTTGAGCAGCACCACGTTGCCCAGCACCAGGTTGGGGGCCACCACCCGGGCCACCTGGTAGAGCGGGAAGTTCCACGGCTCGATGGCCAGCAGGACGCCGACGGGCTCGTTGACGACGAGGGCCTCGCCCTCCATGACGTCGATCCGCTTCGGCTCGAGGAAGCCCGGGCCCTTCTGGGCGTACCAGTCGAAGATCATCGAGACGAGCATCGCCTCGCCGGTCGCCTCCTGGATGCGCTTGCCCATCTCCTTGGTGATGAGCGCGCCGAGGTCGTCGCGCCGCTCGCGCATCAGCTCACCGATGCGGCCGACGATCGCGGCGCGCTCGGCGACCGGGCGGCGGCGCCACTCGCCGAAGGCGGCGTGCGCCCGCTCGACGACGCCGTCGACCTCGGCGGTCTCCAGGAAGGGGAACTCCTGCTCGGTGCGTCCGGTGGCCGGGTCGATCGTCGCGTACGGGCGGTCGCCGGCGTCGCTGGCGGTCTTGGGGTGCTCGGTGGGCGGAGCCTGGGTCGTCACGTCGTCGTGCCTCCATCGCGCTGGGTCGGCTCTGTGCCTCCCCGTCCTACCTCCGCCGGGCCCCGCGCGCACGGGTGAGGGCGTCGGACGGAAGACCCACCTAGGCTCGCTGGTGGCCGCCGGTGCCGTCGGCGGGCGGGGAGGAGCCGTCATGTGTGGTCGCTACGCCGCCAGCCGGCGTCCCGAGGACCTGGTGGTCGAGTTCGAGGCGGTCGTCGCCGAGGGGCAGCCCGCGCTGCCGGCGGACCACAACGTCGCGCCGACCAAGGACGTGTACGTCGTCCGGCACAAGAAGGAGCGGGACGCCGAGGGGGCGCTGACCGGCGGTGGACACCGCGAGCTGCGGGTCGTGCGCTGGGGTCTGGTGCCCTCCTGGGCCAAGGACGCCGCGATCGGCAACCGGATGCTCAACGCGCGGGTGGAGTCGCTGACCGAGAAGCCGGCGTTCCGCACCGCCGCGGCGAGCCGTCGCTGCCTGGTGCCTGCCGATGGCTGGTACGAGTGGGCGCCGCGCACCGACCGCCCGGGCAAGCAGCCCTACTACGTCACCCCGGAGGACGGCGCGGGCCTGGCGTTCGCCGGCCTGTGGGAGGTCTGGGGCCGCGGGGACGACCGGCTCTACACCTGCACGGTCGTGACGGCGCCCGCGGTCGGTGCACTGGCCGAGGTGCACCCGCGGATGCCGCTGGTCCTTCCCCGCGAGCGGTGGGCGCAGTGGCTGGACCCGGCGGTGCAGGACGTGACCGAGGTGGCCGCCCCGACCCCGCCGGAGGTCGTCGAGCGGCTGGAGATCCGCCCGGTGGGCCCGGCCGTGGGCAACGTGGCCAACAACGGTCCGCAGCTGACCGCCCGGGTGGAGTCGGTCAGCGAGCCGGCCGACCAGCCCGCGCTCTTCTGACCGACCGCCTCCCTGACCGACCGACCGCCTGCCTGACCGACGCAGCCGAGGAGACCCGCTGAGCGCCGACCCGTCCGCCCCGCCCGCCCCCGACCGGGCCCCGGAGTCCTCCCGGGCGCTGCCCGGGTGGGTCGCGGCCGGGGTCACGTTCCTCTCCTCCGGCGCGGTGCTCGTGCTCGAGGTCGTCGGGCTGCGGCTGATCGCGCCCTACGTCGGCATCACGCTGCAGACCAGCACCGCGGTGATCGGCTTCGCCCTGGCCGCGATCGCCGTGGGCGCGTGGGCCGGCGGCGCGGCGGCGGACCGGACCGACCCACGCCGGCTGATCGCCCCGCTGATGGTGGCCGGTGGTGGGCTGATCGTGGCGGTGCTGCCGCTGGTCCGCTTCGCCGGGGAGCTGCTCACCGGGGCGGCGGCGGGCAACGTGCTCCTGCTGGCGGCGGTCGCCGTCGTGGTGCCGGCGGCGCTGCTGTCCGCCGTCCCGCCGATGGTCGTGGCGCTGCAGCTGGGCAGCCTCGCGCAGACCGGCTCGGTGGTCGGGCAGCTGTCCGGCATCGGCACGCTCGGCGGGATCGTGGCCACCTTCGCCACCGGCTTCGTGCTGGTCGCCGTGCTGCCCAGCAGCGTCATCCTGGTCGGCACCGGCCTGGTCGTGGTGGTCGCCGGGCTCGTCCTGGCCGTGCTGCTGCGCCGCAGCGGGCCGGCCGGCTCCGGGCGGCTGCCGGTGGGGCTGCTCGTGCTGGCCCTGGCGGCGCCCCTGCTCGCCGCGGTCGCGCCCACCCCGTGCGAGCGGGAGACCGCCTACCACTGCGCGCGGGTCACCACCGACCCGGAGCGGCCCACCGGGCGGGTGCTGCAGCTGGACACGCTGCGGCACTCCTACGTCGACCTGGCCGACCCCACGTACCTGGAGTTCGAGTACGTGCAGGCGATCGCCTCGGTCGCTGACGCGATGGCGCCGGCGGGGGAGCCGTTGTCGGCGCTGCACGTCGGGGGTGGGGGGCTGACGCTGCCCCGCTACCTCGCCGAGGTCCGGCCGGGCACGGTCGGCCGGGTGCTGGAGGTCGACCCCGGCGTGGTCGCCATCGACGAGGAGGAGCTCGGCCTGGAGCGGTCCGCGGAGCTGCAGGTGCGGGTCGGGGACGGTCGGGTCGGCCTGGAGGAGGAGCCGGCCGGGCAGCGCGACCTCGTCGTGGGCGATGCCTTCGGTGGGCTGTCGGTGCCCTGGCAGCTGACCACCGTCGAGGCGCTCCGCCTGGTCGACGACGCCCTGGCCGAGGACGGCGTCTACGCGGTCAACCTGATCGACCACCCGCCGCTGGGCTTCGTCCGCGCGGAGCTGGCCACCCTTCGGGAGGTCTTCGACCACGTCGCGCTGCTCGCCCGGGCCCCGGTGCTCGCCGGCGAGGACGGCGGGAACGTCGTCGCGGTCGCCTCGCAGCAGCCGCTGCCCGTCGACGGGATCGCCGCCGCCCTCGACGACCGGCAGCTGGCCTGGCAGGTCGCGACGGGGGAGGAGCTGGACCGGTTCGTCGGCGACGCCGGCGTGCTCACCGACGACTTCGCGCCGGTCGACCAGCTGCTCACGCCCTACCCGACCACCGCCCGCTGACCCGGCCCGTCACCAGCGCGTGATCGGTGCGGTCCGGGCGCGGGTGAGCCGCACCAGGTCGGCCGGGGACAGCTCCACCTGCAGACCCCGGCGGCCGGCGCTCACCAGGACGGTGGCGAAGCCCAGCGCCGAGGCGTCGACCACGGTCGGCAGTGCCTTGCGCTGGCCCAGCGGGCTGATGCCCCCGCGCACGTAGCCGGTGGCGCGCTCGGCGTCGGCCGGGTCGGCCATCGCGGCCTTCCGGCCACCCGCGGCCGCCGCCAGCGCCTTGAGGTCCAGCTGCCCGCTCACCGGGACGACGGCGACGGTGAGCGCGCCGTCCACGCGGGTGACCAGGGTCTTGAACACGCGGGCCGGGTCGGCGCCGAGCGCGGCCACCGCCACCTCGCCGTAGCCGTGCCGCCCCGTCTCCGCGAGCGCCGCGCCGTCGGCCGGGTCGTACTCGTGCAGGGAGTAGGCCGCCTTCGCCCGTTCCAGGGCCCGCACCGCCGGGGTCGCTGCCACGGCGGGGGAGCCTAGAGCGCGGTGGCCGGCGGCACGACCGGGTTCGGCGGTGACCCGGGTCGCGGGAATCCCTCCCGGGGGTGCTCGGTTGGACCGACCGTGAGCAGCACAGCCCCGGGCGCGGCGGCGCGGACCGCGCGCAGCGCCGCCCCGTCCCGTCGTCCCCCCGGCCGTCCCGACCGGTCCCGGCTAGGATCGTCCGACGTGGTGCCCCGTTCCCGGGTGCCGCAGAGAGGACGGTCGGTGCCCGAGGAGCCCAGGGTCGAGAACCCCGTCGTCGAGGCGGACGCGGCTGCAGTGCAGCCGGACCAGCGCGAGGAGACGCCGGAGGCCCGCGCCGACGGCAGTCGGAGCGAGCTCGCCGAGTCGCGGGCGCAGCGCGACGCCCGGTTCGAGCGCGACGCCCTGCCCTACCTGGACCAGCTCTACCCGGCGGCCCTGCGGATGACCCGCAACCCGGCCGACGCCGAGGACCTGGTCCAGGAGACGTTCGTCAAGGCATACTCCGCGTTCCACCAGTTCGCCGAGGGCACGAACCTCAAGGCCTGGCTGTACCGGATCCTGACCAACACCTACATCAACAGCTACCGCAAGAAGCAGCGGCAGCCGCAGCAGTACCCCACCGACCAGGTGCAGGACTGGCAGCTGTACGCCGCGGAGGAGCACACCTCCAGCGGGCTGCGCTCGGCGGAGATCGAGGCGCTGGACCACCTGCCCGACTCCGACATCAAGGACGCCCTCCAGCAGCTGCCGGAGGACTTCCGGCTGGCGGTGTACCTCGCCGACGTCGAGGGCTTCGCCTACAAGGAGATCGCCGAGATCATGGGCACGCCCATCGGCACGGTGATGTCCCGCCTGCACCGCGGTCGCCGCGGTCTGCAGAAGCTGCTGGCCGACTACGCCCGGGAGCGCGGTTTCGTCCGCGCGGGGGCTGCCGAGGAGGCGACCCGCTCATGAGCACCGACGCTCACGACGGAACGCACCGGATCCGGGGAGAGCACGGGGCGCACGACGACGTCGAGATCACCTCGTGTGACGACGTCCTCTCGCACGTGTTCGAGTTCCTCGACCAGGAGACCGACGACGCCCGGCGGTCGGTGATCGCCGAGCACCTTGAGGACTGCTCGCCCTGCCTGCGGCAGTTCGGCATCGAGCAGGAGTTCAAGGCCCTGGTGCGCCGCCGCTGCGGCGGGGACGCGCCGCCGCCCGGCCTGCGGGACCGGATCAAGGTGCAGCTGACCACCGTCTCCTTCGAGGAGGACGGCACGCAGGTCCGCATCGAGCGGTCCAGCGTGGAGACCTACACCGAGCAGCTCCCGGGGGAGCGCCCCTCCGCCTGACGGCGGCGGACGAAGGACCCCCCTGCCCCGTCGCTCGCGACGGGATCCTGCAGGGGGGCCGACGGCTCCGCCTTACGCGTTGGGGCGCTTGCCGTGGTTGGCGCCGCTCTTCTTGCGGGCGCGCCGCTTGCGTCCACGCTTGGACATCGCTGCCTCCTGACTCGGGTCGGGGTGCCGCCGGTGGTGCCCCGGCGGGTGATCGCCGGCCGGCGCAGCGTGCGGAGAGCACCCGGACCGGCCAAGCTGACCGGACGAGGATCTCACGCGCCGGGCCGCGGCCGTGCGGTGGTGCAAGGCCGGTGGGGAACCTGCCAGGCTCAGGGGCGAGTGGTGGCGACGACGCCGGCCGCAGGCCGGGGACGGGGGACGAGGTGGCCCAGACGGCGGTGGAGAGCGTGCTGGTCGCCGGCCGCGGACCGGCCGCGTGCGCGGTGATCGCCGCCTGCACGCGGCTGGGGGTCAAGGCCGTCGCGGTGTGCTCCGAGGCCGAGCAGGACGCCCGGCACGTCCGGATGGCCGACGAGGCGGTGCTGCTGGGCCCCGCGCCCGCAGCCCAGTCCTACCTCGACGTGCGCCGCATCGTCGAGGCCGCCCGCCGGACCCGGGTGCGTGCGGTGCTGCCGGTCCCGCCCGCGCTGGCCGGCAACGCCCGGCTCGCCGCGGCGGTGGCCGAGGCCGGGCTCACCTGGGTCGGCCCGCACGCCGAGGTGCTCGAGCGGCTGGGCGGCGACGGGGTCGAGCCGGCCAGCGAGCGCGGCTTCCTCGCCTGGGTCACCGAGGACGCGCTGCACCACGTCACCCCGGTGGTGCGCGACCGGGCCGGGGGCACCCCGCGGGTGAGCTGGACCCCCGCGGAGGGCGTGGGACCGCTCCCGGCCGCTGCCCGCCGCCTGCCCGAGCTGGGCTGGCGCGGACTGGTGACGGTGGGCATCGATCCCGACGGCGAGCTGGCCGAGGTCGCCGCCGGGTTCTCGCTGGACATGACCGTGCTGGAGCGGTCGCACGGCGTGGACGCCGTCGAGCTCTCGCTGCGCAGCGCCGTCGGCGAGGCCCCCGACGACGGCGGTACCGCCCCCGTCCGCCCGGCCGTCGCCGTCCAGCTGCGCGCCACCCTCCCGCCCGGGGTGGCCGGCCGGGTGACCGGGCGCCTGCCGGACCTCCCGCCGGGCGGTGTGCGGGGCGCCGACCGCGAGATGGTCGCCGTGCGCGGCTACGACCCCGGGGACCGCCTGGACGGCTGGTACGACGCGCTGCTCGCGACGGTCAGCGCGGCGGCGCCGGACCTCGCCGCCGCCGCGCGCGCGGCCACCGACGTGCTCACCGGGCTGCCCGACACCGGGGCGCCGCACGACGGTGCCGCGGTCTGCCAGGTGCTGCACCGGATCGCCGCTCCGCTGGTGGCCGACCGCAGCTGAGCTGCGGTCCGTGCTTTCATGGTCGTCCCCGTCGGGCGGCGGGGACGTCGACACGAGGAGGCGCGCCGGTGGCGGTCGAGGAGATCCACGCCGAGATGGTCTCCAGCGTCTGGAAGGTCCTGGTGGCCCCCGGGGCGCAGGTCGCGGCCGGGGACACGCTGGTGATCCTGGAGTCGATGAAGATGGAGATTCCGGTGCTCACCGAGCGGGCCGGTGTGGTCGAGGAGATGCACGTGGTGGAGGGCGAGGTGCTCCAGGAGGGCGACCTCATCGCCACCGTCGTCGCCGGCTGACGCTCACAGCTCCCGCGCGTACACCCGCAGGTCGACGCCCGGCACCGGGCTCCAGTCGCGTTCCGGCAGCCGGGCAAAGCCCAGCCGCTCGTAGAGCCGGTGCGCCGTCGCCATCTGCGGCCCGGTGGTGAGCAGCATCCGCCGCTTGCCCGCCGCGCGGGCGCGGTCCAGGCAGGCCTGCACGAGCGCCTGGCCCAGCCCCTGCCCGCGCGCCGCGGGGTCGACCACCAGCATCCGGAAGGCCGCCTCGTCGTCGGCCTCGGTGACCTGGCCGAAGTCGCCGGTGAGCACCAGCGCCACGCTGCCCACCACCGCGCCGTCGCCGTCCCGGGCGACGAGCAGCTCGGCCCGGTCGGCCCGGCCGGCGACGTCGGCGAGCTGCTCGGCGTACGCGGGCGAGGCCAGCCCCTCCGCGGTGTACACACCGGCGGTGAGCCGGCCGATCCGGTCGTGCTCCTCGGGGCGGGCGGGGCCGATGTCGACGGCGGCGCTGCGGGTCACCAGCGCAGGGTAGGTGGACCGGCCGCCGGAGCCCACGCCTAGGCTCCGGGTCACCATGAGCAGCCTGTCCGAACGCCTGACCCGGAGCTCGGCGGCGAGCCCCTCCCAGGTCGACCACGCCCGCCGGCTGGTCGCCGACTGGCAGCTGCTGGCCGACCTGGCCTTCGCCGACCTGACGCTGTGGGTGCCGCTGCAGGACGGCGCCTGGTGGTGCGTGGCGCAGGTGCGGCCGCTGACCGCACCGACCAGCCAGCCCGACGACCTCATCGGCACCGAGCTCAGCGGCGATGAGGCCGCCCAGCTGGTGCAGGCGCACACCGAGGGGCGCCCGGTCACGGAGGGGGAGCCCGACTGGTCGGGGACCGCCCCGCGCCGGCGTGAGGTCATCCCCGTGCGGCACGACGGCGTGGTGGTCGCGGTGCTGGCCAAGGACACCAACCTCGCGGTCACCCGGGCGCCGTCGACGCTGGAGCTGACCTACCTGGACATCGCCGCCGACCTGTCGCTGATGGTCGCCGCGGGCACCTTCCCGCCACGGATGCTCGACGACGCGGAGATGAGCCCGCGGGTCGGCGACGGGCTGGTCCGGCTCGACTCCGCCGGTCGTGCCGTCTACGCCAGCCCCAACGCGCTGTCGGCGTACCGGCGGATGGGGGTCATGGGCGACGTCGTCGGTGCGGACCTCGCCGACGTGACCCGCGGCGTCTCGGCCGACCGGGTGGCCGGCGAGGCGGTGGCCGCGAGCATCAACGCGGCGGTGGCCGGCCGGTTCCCCGACCCGATGGACGTGGAGAACGACGCCGCCACGATGCTGGTGCGCGCGCTTCCGCTGCAGGCTCCCGGGGCCGAGGAGGGCGCGCTGGTGCTGGTCCGCGACGTCACCGACGTCCGCCGGCGGGACCGCGCGCTGATGACCAAGGACGCCACCATCCGGGAGATCCACCACCGGGTGAAGAACAACCTGCAGACCGTCGCGGCGCTGCTGCGGCTGCAGGCCCGCCGGATGACCGAGCCGGCGGCCCGGGCTGCGCTGCAGGAGTCGGTGCGCCGGGTCGCCTCGATCGCGGTGGTGCACGAGACGCTGGCCGGCAGCCGGGACGACGTCGTCGACGTCGACGACGTGCTCGACCAGGTGCTGCCGATGCTCGGCGACGTGACCTCGGTGGGGCCGGCGGCGCGGATCAAGCGCGACGGCCGGCTGGGTGAGCTGCCCGCGGCCGCGGCGACGCCGCTGGTGATGGCGGTGACGGAGCTGCTGCACAACGCCGCCGAGCACGCCTTCGAGGACGGCTCGCCCGGCACGATCGTGCTGCACGCCCGCCGCGAGGGCGCCGACCTGGAGGTGCGGGTGCACGACGACGGGCGCGGCCTGCCGCCGGGCTTCGACCCCGCGGCGAGCACCGGCCTGGGGCTGCAGATCGTCCGCACCCTGGTGACCAGCGAGCTGCACGGCACGCTGGAGATGGGGCCGCCCTCCGGCGGTGGCCCGGGCACGGAGGTCGTGCTCACCCTGCCGGGAGCCGGCCGTCCGCGCCGCTGAAGCAGCGAGGGCCGCTCCGGAAGACGGAGCGGCCCTCACTGTCGGCCCCGTCCGGAGGTGCACCCCGAGCGTGCCGGGGGCCGAGGGACGGGGCGCTTCGACTAGGCGGTGCGTACCCGGGTGCGGGCGGTGCGTCGCTTGAGGGCGCGGCGCTCGTCCTCGGACAGGCCGCCCCAGACGCCGGAGTCCTGGCCGGAGCTGAGTGCCCACTCCAGGCACGACTCCACGACCGGGCAGCGACGGCACACAGCCTTGGCCTGCTCGATCTGGACGACCGCAGGGCCCGTCGTCCCGATCGGGAAGAAGAGCTCCGGGTCCTCGTCCCGGCAGAGCGCGCGGTGGCGCCAGTCCATGGCTGTGTACTCCTCGATCTCGGCTGGAATGCTGTCGGTGGGCAGTCGGCCGCCGGCCCTGAGGACCGCCCCCGCAGATCAACGCGCCGGAGGTCCGGCGTCGTGAACGGCGGCCGCCTGCCTTGTTACCGGCAGGTTGCTTGCTTGTGATGCTTTCACGAGACGCCGGGCTGTCAAGCAGACAGCCACCTGTTCACGGGTGCTCGTGAGGAAGCTCACCACGGCTGTGCGGGCCTCGCCACTCGTGCAGCGCCGCCTGCGTCCGGGGCCGCAGCGAGCGGAGCGAGTGGTGGGGAGGAACGAGGTCCTTCCTCAGACGACGACGCGGAGCGCGGCGGGCACCGAGCGCACCCGCAGACCGGTCGTGGTGCCGAGGTGGTCGCCGTCGAGCTGCCACCCCTGTGGGCGGGTGGCGGTCAGCGTCAGCTCGGTCAGGTCGTGCCAGCGGTGGATGCCGCGCCCCCGGGCGTCGGGCCGTGCGGCCATCACCTGGCGGACGTGGTGCAGCATGCGGACCACGCCGACCCGGCCCATCGCGAAGACGTCCAGCCCGGTGTCGAAGGACGCCTGCGGACTCGGGTTGACCGGCCGGGAACCGAGGTAGGTCCACGGGCTCACGTTGGACAGCAGGGCCAGGAAGAGCCCGTCGACGGGTGGCTCCCCGGGAACGGCGAGGGTCATCGTCGGGCGGCGCCGGTCGCGGCCGATCACGAAGGCGTCGAGGCCCGCGCGGACGTAGAGGGCGCCGCTGGACCGGCGACCGCGCGCCCGCTGCGCCTCGACCCGGGAGATCACGTCGGCGTCGAAGCCCATGCCCGCGGCGAAGGCGAACCAGCGCGGCTCGGTCCACTCCTCGGCCCCGGTGCCCGGCAGGCGGGCCGAGGCGGTGCCGAGGGAGACCAGCCGGGTGCGGCCGGCGCGCAGCGAGTCGAGGATCTCCCCGGTGGCCTCCACCGGGTCGCGGGAACGCCCCAGCGCCCGGGAGAAGACGTTGGTCGAGCCACCGGGGACGACGGCGAGCGTGGGGAGGCGACCACCCGGTCCGGCGCTGAGCAGGCCGTTGACCGCTTCGTTGACCGTGCCGTCGCCACCCAGGGTGACCACGACGTCGACGCCGTCGGCCGCGGCCTGCGCCGCGAGCTCCCGCCCGTGACCCCGGTGGGCCGTCTCCGCGACGTCGACCTGGAGCTGGCTGGACAGCGCCCGGACCAGCACGTCGCGCACCTTGCGGGTGGTGGTCGTCGCCGCCGGGTTCGCCACCAGCAGCGCACGCATGCGGCAAACATAGCCAGCCGCCTCGGGGGGCCATCCGGCAGCTCGCCCGGTCGCTCCGGGCGTAGCCTCGGGGCCGTGTCTGGCGATCAGTCGAACGCCCCCGAGCGCCGGCGACCCCGAGCGGAGGGGCTGCTCGGTGGTGCCGCCCAGCCGACGGCGCCCCGGCCGGCGCGGGACCGCCCGCCGGCGCCCCCCGCGGTCCGCCGGGCCGCACTGGTGGTCGCCGTCGAGGCGGCGGGGCTGACCGCCCTGGCGCTGCTGCTGCTCTTCCTGACCGTCACCGGTGAGCCGGACAGCGTCGGCCGGGCGCTGGCCGAGGTCGTCTACGTCGGGCTGGGCGCCGGGCTGCTGTCGGCCGCGGCGGTCGGGCTGTGGCGGGTGGCCGGGTGGTCGAGGGGCCCGGTGATCGTGCTGCAGCTGCTGCTGGGCGTCATCGGCTACACGGCCGCCTTCCAGGCCGACCAGCCGCTGCTGGGCGTGCCGCTGCTCGCGATGGTGGCGCTGGAGCTGTACCTGCTGGCCACTCCCGAGGCCCGGCTGGCGTTCCTCGACCGCTAGACGAGGTCGATGACCTCGGCGATCGAGGGGAGCACCCGACCCGGGCGGAACGGGAAGCGGGGCACGTCCGACTCCTTGGTCGACCCGGTGAGCACCAGCACGGTGTCCAGCCCGGCCTCGATGCCGGCAACGACGTCGGTGTCCATCCGGTCGCCGACCATGGTCGTCGACTCTGAGTGGGCCTCGATCCGGTTCATGGCGCTGCGGAACATCATCGGGTTGGGCTTCCCGACGAAGTAGGGCTCCGCGCCGGTCGCCTTGGTGATCATCGCGGCCACCGAGCCGGTGGCGGGCAGCGGCCCCTCCGGCGACGGCCCGGTCACGTCCGGGTTGGTCGCGATGAAGCGCGCTCCGTCGCCGATCAGCCGGATCGCGCGGGTGATCGCCTCGAAGGAGTAGGTACGGGTCTCACCCAGCACCACGTAGTCGGGGTCGGTGTCGGTCAGCACGTAGCCGGCCTCGTACAGCGCCGTGGTCAGCCCCGCCTCACCGATCACGTAGGCCGAGCCGCCGGGCAGCTGGGAGGAGAGGAAGTCCGCCGTCGCCAGGGCCGAGGTCCAGATGAACTCCTCGGGCACGGTCAGCCCGCTGCGGGCCAGCCGTGCCGAGAGGTCGCGCGGGGTGAAGATCGAGTTGTTGGTCAGCACCAGGAAGCGGCGCTCCCGGTCCCGCAGCCGCTGCAGGAACTCCGCGGCGCCGGGCAGGGCGTTGCCCTCGTGCACCAGCACGCCGTCCATGTCGGTCAGCCAGCACAGGGACTCGCTGCGCTCGGTCGTCACGTCGTCCTCCTCCTCGGTCGGGGTGGTCACCGGTGGGACGCGGCGAAGGAGTCGAGCGCCTCGTCGGTCAACCGGTAGACCGTCCACTCGTCCATCGGCACGCCCCCCGCTGCTCTGTAGAACGCGATCGACGGCGCGTTCCAGTCCAGCACCGACCACTCCAGGCGCGCGTACCCGCGCGCCACGCAGACCTCGGCCAGGGTGCGCAGCAGCTCCCGCCCCAGGCCCGTCCCACGGTGCTCCGGCCGGACGTAGAGGTCCTCCAGGTGGATGCCGTGCGTGCCCCGCCAGGTGGAGAAGGTGAGGAACCACAGCGCGAAGCCGGCGGTGCTGCCGTCCGCGGCGAGGGCCACGTGCCCGAACAGCGCCGGTGACTCCCCGAACAGGGCGCCGTGCAGCTGGTCGGCGGTCATCTGCGCCTCGTGCTCGGCCTGCTCGTAGGCGGCCAGTTCCCGGATCAGTCCGAGCACGGCGGGGACGTCGCCGGGCTCGATCGGGCGCACCGTCACGACGTCCCCGGTTCGCTCCCGGGGTGCGCGCCGCTCCTGCCCGCTCACGAGAGCGCCTCCTTGACCCGGTCCGGCACGAGCCGCTCCAGCGGCGACACCAACGGCATTACCAGCGGGGACAGCAGGTAGCCGTATGCCAGCAGGCAGCCGGTCACCACCGGGATCGTGGCCATCCCGATCACGACCAGGACGGCGGCGATCACCAGACCGTAGGGCTTGCCGCTCTTCGGGCTCACCAGCGAGCGGAACGAGCGGTAGCGGACGTTGCTGATCATGAGCAGGCCGGGGACGACCAGCACCAGCAGCACCCACAGCCGGTCCCGCCCCTGCATCGCGTCGGCGAAGGCGAACACGCTGGCCAGCACGACGCCGGCCGCGCCGGGGCTGGGCAGCCCGGTGAAGTACCGCTTGTCCGCGGTGGGGTCGATCGTGGTGTTGAACCGGGCCAGCCGGATCGCGGCGCAGGCCACCCAGAGGAAGCAGGCCAGCCAGCCCAGCGGGTCCCACTGGTCGCGCCCGTCGGAGAACAGCGCGAAGACCACCAGCGACGGGGCCAGGCCGAAGGAGACCAGGTCGGCCAGCGAGTCGAACTGGAGGCCGAACGGCGACACCGCGCCGACCAGCCGGGCGACCGCGCCGTCGGCGATGTCGAAGACCACCGACAGCCCCACCAGCAGGCAGGCCAGCCGGTACTCCCCGCGGAAGGACACCAGGATGGCGGCGAAGCCGCAGGCCATGTTGGCGAGGGTGAACAGGCTGGGCAGCCAGGCCCGGGCACGCCGCCGACCGCCACGCATGGAGCCGCGGACGAACTCGACGGTCGTCGTCCGCCTGCCGGACACCGAGGGCATCTCAGGCCGGCCGGGACCAGCGCGCGATGACGGTCTCGCCGCCCCGCACCCGCTGGCCCTCGGTGACGGTGACCGTGCACTCACGCGGTACGAACACGTCCATCCGCGACCCGAACTTCATCAGCCCGATCCGTTCTCCGGTGGCCACCTGCTGACCTTCCCGCACCCGGGTGACGATCCGCCGGGCGAGCACGCCGACGATCTGGCGGAACACCACGGTGCGGTCGCCGTCGGCCAGCCACAGCTCGCTGCGCTCGTTCCGGTGCGCGCTCTCCTTGCGGTACGCGGCGAGGAAGCTGCCCGGCCGGTAGCTGGCGGAGGTGATCCGGCCCCGGTAGGGCGACCGGTTGACGTGCACGTCGACGACGGAGAGGAAGACGCTGACCTGCTGCCAGTCACCCTTCGGGGCGACACCGGGCTGGGGCTCCCCGGCCACCATCACCACGCCGTCGGCGGGGGAGACGACCTCGTCGTCCGGCGGTGGCACGGCGTCGCATCGTCGATCCGGGTCACGGAAGAAGACCGCCATGTAGCCGGTGAGGGCCAGGAACGGCCACGCCGCCAGCCGGACCGGCCGGGACCCGGTGGCGCGGCCCACGGCGGACAGCGCCGCCGCGGTGGCCGACGGAACGGCGAGGAAGGGCCAGCCGGCCCGGTCGATGTGCATCGCAGACCGAGGTTACCGGGCTGTGACCGGGCGTTCGCGGTGGCGGCGTGGCGGACTGCCCCGGAGACGCCACTGCCGGGCGCCCGCGGTCGCGGGGCCCGGCAGTGACGGCCTTGTGCAGCGGGGTCCGCTGCTCAGGCAGCGGCCTTGGTCTCCCAGAAGATCTTGTCGATCTCGGCGATGTAGTCGAGCAGCTTCTGACCCTCGGCGGGGTCCATGCTGCCCTTGCCGCCGGCGGCGCCGGCCTGCTTGGTGGCCTTGTTGAACAGCTCGTTCAGCTGCGGGTACTTCTCGAAGTGCGGGGGCTTGAAGTAGTCGGTCCACAGCACCCACAGGTGGTGCTTGACCAGGTCGGCCCGCTGCTCCTTGATCATGATCGCCCGGGTCCGGTAGACCGGGTCCTCGTTGCTCTGGTACTTCTCCTGGATGGCCTTCACCGACTCGGCCTCGATGCGGGCCTGGGCCGGGTCGTAGACGCCGCAGGGGAGGTCGCAGTGCGCGGTGGCCTCCACGGCGGAGAACATGCGGAACAGACGCATGGGGGTGCCTCCGGGTTCGTGGGGATGGATCTTCTGCGACCCTACCCGCGGTGATCAGCGTGAACACGTCCAACGGTGGCGGCACCGAGGAGCCCCCCGGGCTGCCCACCCCGTGGGTGCTGGCCCGGGTCAGCGGGCCGTCGATGTCCCCGACACTGCGGTCCGGTGACCGGCTGCTGGTCCGCCGGCTGCGCCGCCTGGGGACGGTCCGCCCCGGCGACGTGGTGCTCGCCCGGTTCCCCTCCCGGCCGGAGCTGCTGGTGGTCAAACGCGCGCGCCGGCCGCTCGCGGACGGCCTCTGGTGGGTGGAGGGGGACAACCCGTTCGTCGCCGACGACAGCCGGTCGTTCGGTCCGGCGCTCGTGGTCGGACGCGTCGTGGTCCGGCTGCGGCCCCGCCCGGGGCGTCTCCCGCAGGCTCCGCCGCCCGGCTGACCGCCGACCCGCGGCCACCGCCGAGGCCAGGAGCACCACCCCGGCCAACCAGGCGCAGCGGGCCAGCACCCACCCCGGCCCGTCGGGCACCCCGTGCAGCCCGGCCAGCGGGCCCAGCGGCAGGGTCACCAGCCACAGGCCGACGAGCAACGGCAGGTGCAGCAGGAACAGCGGCAGCGCCAGCCGGGTCGCCGTCCGCACGGCCCGGGCGCGGCCCAGCGCGCCCAGCCGGGGGAGCAGCAGGGCCGCCAGTCCGGCCTGCGCCAGACAGAGGCAGACGGTCGCGGCCGACGGCGGGTCCAGGTTCGAGCCCTCCTGACCGCGGACCCCGACCGCGCTCACCGGCAGGTCGCCGACGGCCACCAGCAGCACCACCCCGGTCAGGCCACCGGCGATCAGCAGCAGCGCCGTCGGGCGGGGCAAGGGCCGCCGGGCCAGGGCCACGCCCAGCTGCCAGGGCACCCACCAGCCGGTGAGCACCGCCGTGTGCGCCAGCACCGGACCGCCCAGCGGCGCGGCCAGCGCCAGCACGGCCGGCACCGCGGCGGCGGCCGTGCCCAGCCGGTCGTCCAGCCGGAGCATCAGCGGGGTGGCCGCCACCAGGGTGAGGTGCACCGCCAGGAACCACAGCGGGCTCAGCGAGAGCAGGACGATCGTCCGCACGACGCCCTGGGCCGTGCCGTGCAGGGCGAGCGCCAGGGCGACCACCCCCACCCCGGCGGCCACCGCGGCGACCGGTGCGGCCACGGCGCGCACCCGCTGCCACCACCAGGCCGGCACGCCGTTCCCGGCGGTCGCCCGGCTGCGGGCCGCGGCGGCCCCGGCGACCAGGAAGAACAGGCCCAGCGTCTGGAACAGCCAGCTGACTGGTGCCAACGCCGGCATCGTGCGCAGCGGGCTGTCCAGGGCGACCGCACCGCCGGGTTGCAGGGCCGGGGCCGTCACCAGCCAGTGGCCGAGCACCACCCCGGCGGTCGCCAGCACCCGCAGCGCGTCCAGGCCCGGGTCGCGGCGGTTCATCGGGCCGCCGCCTCGACCGGCGCAGCGGCGTCCGGCGTCCGGCCCAGGCACACCGCGGCCACTCCCGCGAGCGCCGCGGAGCCCGGCCTGAAGTAGCCGTCGTGGCCGGAGGTCCCGGCGACCGGCAGCGCCCGGGCGCCGAACGCCGCGCCGGCCGGATCGGCACCGTGGCCGAGGTCGCCGAGCCGCACCGACGGGAGCCGCCCGATCCAGTCACCCGCCGTCCGGGCCGCCCACACGCGTGCTCCGGTGCGCAGGTCGGCCACCGAGGCGGCGCGCGCGCCCGGGCTGCCCAGCAGCACCAGGTCGTCGGCGGGGACCTCCGGTGCGGCCAGCGCCGCGACCACCGCGCCGTAGCTGTGCCCCACCACGGTGACGTGCGCCCCGCCGTCCTCGAGCTCCTCGACGAAGGGGACCAGCGCCGCCGCCCCGGCCCGGGCGAGCCGCCCGGTGGCGGCGTCGACGCCGACCCCCTCCGGCGTCGGATACCCGACCCAGAGGACGACGGCGAGGTCGGCGCCCCCGGCCCCGGCCAGGCTGCGGGCCCAGCCGAGGGGGCGCCGCTGCGGATCGGCGGGGTCGTGCAGGGTGCGCAGGTCGATGTCCGACCCCGGGACCAGCACGGCGACGTGGTCACTGGTCGCCGGGTCGCCGATCGCGAGCACGGCGAGGCCGCGCCCGCGTGGGTCACAGCCGAGGACGTCGACCGGCCCGAGCCGCCGGGCGAGCTCCGCGGCACAGGCCTGGTCCAGGCCCACCGGCTCGGGGACGGGGGCGGCCGCCGCCGGGGGCAGCAGCGTCGTCGCCACCACCGCCAGCGCGCCGAGCACCGAGGTCAGCGGTCGCGAGAGGATCTCCACGACGACTGATCCTGGACACGGCCGGCCCCGGAGTCGTCACGCTGCGGAGCCGACCCGGGGTGCTACCGGGGTGCTCCTCCACCCGGGACCGCCACCCCGGTCTCGTACGCCAGTACCACCGCCTGGGCCCGGTCCCGTAGCCCCAGCTTGGTGAGCACCCGGCTGACGTGGGTCTTCACCGTCTGCTCGGCGAGCACCAGGTGGTCGGCGATCTCGGTGTTGGACCAGCCACGGGCGATGAGCCCGAGGACCTCGGTCTCCCGTTCGGTGAGCACCGCCAGCCGCTCCTGCTGCGGCGGTACGGCCGGGCGGGCGGCCACGAAGTCGGCGATCAGCCGGCGGGTCACCTGCGGGGCGAGGAGGGCGTCGCCCGCGGCGACCACGCGGACGGCGTTGAGCAGGTCGGCAGCCGGGGCGTGCTTGAGCAGGAAGCCGCTGGCGCCGGCGCGGAGCGCGTCGTAGACGTGGTCGTCCAGGTCGAAGGTGGTCAGCACGAGCACCCGGGGCACGGGGCCCTCCCCGGCCGGCTGTCCCAGCAGCGAGCGGGTCGCCGCCAGCCCGTCCATCACCGGCATCCGCACGTCCATCAGGACGACGTCCGGGGCCGTGCCGGCCCGGGTCAGCTCGGCGTTCAGCCGGAGCGCAGCGGCGCCGTCGCCGGCGGTGCCCACGACCTGCATGTCGGGCTGGGCGGCCAGCAGGGCCGCGAAGCCGTCGCGCACCATCTCCTGGTCGTCGACCAGCATCACCCGGATCACCGTGACCTCCCGTCGGCCGGTGCGGGCTGCAGCGGCAGGGTGGCCTCCACGGCGAAGCCGCCGTCGGCCGTCGGCCCGGCCGTCAGCCCGCCGCCGTGCAGCTCCGCCCGCTCCCGCATGCCCACCAGCCCGACGCCGGCACCGGTCGTCCCCGACCGGTCGCCGGGCCCGTTGACGACCGTCACCCGCAGCTGCCCGTCCTCCGCGACGACCCGCAGGTGCACCGGGGCGCCGGGGGAGTGCCGGGCGGCGTTGGCCAGTGCCTGCTGCGCGATGCGGTACGCGCTGAGCCCCAGGGCAGCCGGGACGGCCGGCTGTTCGACCTCCGCCTCGAGTCGCACGCCCTGGGCCCGGGTGGCGGCGACGAGGTCGGTGAGCGTGGTGAGCCCGGGCTGCGGTGCCCGGTCGGCCGCCTGGTCCTCGGCGCGCAGCACCCCGAGCAGCTGTTGCAGCTCGGCGAGGGCCTGGCGGGCGGTGTCGGCCACGGCGGCGAGCTCGGTGCGGGCCGTCGGCGGGAGGTCCGGCAGCCGGTAGGGGGCGGTCTCCGCGCGGACGGCGATCGCCGACAGCTCGTGGGCGACCACGTCGTGCATCTCCCGGGCGATGCGGGCCCGCTCGGCCAGTGCGCCGCGCTGGGCCAGCGCCGCCTCGGTGCGCACCTGCTCCTCGGCCAGCGCCCGTCGGGCGTCCCACCGGGCGCCCATGCTCATGCCGATGAGCAGCAGCGCGACGACGGCGAGCAGCGAGACCTGCAGGTAGCCGGGGCCGACCTCCCAGGTGGTGCCGAAGCGCCGCAGCAGCAGGACCAGCGCCGAGAGGACCCCGACCACGACCGCCGTCCCGCGGGGGAGCGCCCAGCCCACCGCCAGCAGGACCGGCACCCACAGGCACCACTCCCACGGCTCGAGCAGGGGCGTCGGTCCCGGGGGCGGCTCCAGCACATGGGGGGTGAGCAGCAGCCACAGGGTCATCAGCCGCCAGCCGTCCAGCGGCCGCCGCAGCGTGAGGACCAGCGCGGCCACCATCGGCAGGCACCACAGGAAGGCGAGCCCACCGGCCGCCCGGCCGGCGTCGATCTCCACGCTGTTGGCGGCCAGCGCGACGACCAGGCCGTAGAGCGCGACCGCCGCGGTCAGCAGCCGCCGCGCCCGCCGGGACCGGGTGGACCACGGGAGCGGCCCCGACGGTGAGACCCCGCCGACCGCGCGGCCCAGCGCACGGGGGACGGCGCGCAGCCGGTCTGCGGGACGTGGGTCGGGCACCACGCGGTCACCGTAGGGCCTGGCCCGGTGGACCGGGCCGCACGGCGGGGCCGGCCTCCTCCGGGGGTGGTGGTCAGCCCAGCCGCTCCAGCAGCGGGTCGACCAGCTCGCGCGCACCGGTGTTCAGGTAGAGGAGGACCAGCGTCGCGGCGCCGAACAGCGGGGCCAGCACCGCCTTCTCCAGCGTCGTGCCGGTGTGCAGGTGCACCGGGTTGAGTCGGGCGCGGCGCAGCAGCCAGAAGACGGGGACCGGCACGCCTTCCTTGGTGAGCGCGTCGCCGGCGATGTGGGTCAGCACCCCGACGACGACCGCCCACGGCAGCCACGCCGGGCTGGGGCTGTGCGCGAGCAGCAGCCATGCGCCGCCCCAGGAGATCACCAGGTTGCCGAGGACGGTGTTCTCGGCCCGGCCGGGGATGACGAAGTGCAGTGCCCGCAGCGCCAGCCCGATGGCCAGGGCGAGCAGCAGCAGGCTCGACCAGTGCTGCCAGGCGGCGGCGGAGGCGAGCAGCCCGAAGGCCAGCGGCCCGAGGACGGCGTCGTGGGTGCCCCACCGGTGCCCGCGGGCGACCGTGTTGACCAGCCCGGACGGCAGGTCGGTGAGCGGCCCCCACATCCGGGAGATGGTGGACCCGCGCTGGTCCAGGTCGGGCAGCATGGCGAACCCGCCCGCGGCGGCCACCCAGGCCACCTGGGCGATCGTCCCCTCGACCGGGGCCCAGGGCAGTGTCGCGGCGCCGGCGGCCAGGCCGGAGAGCGCGTGGGAGTGACCGAGCACGCACGGAGCGTGCCGCCGGGGTCCGGGATCGCGGGGGAGGCGCGCGGAGGTGGGCCCGCCGCGGGTGACCGTGCAGCCGGTCAGGCCGCCGTGCGCACCTGCTCCTGGTCGCTGCCGGTCGCGGCACGCACCCGGCCCAGGACGACGGCGGCCAGCCACCCCAGCGAGGCGAAGCCGACCATCACCGCCGCCATCGGCACCAGCGTGCCGGGCGCGCCGAACCCGGCCAGAGGTGCGCCGAGCCCGGCCAGTGCGAACTGCGCCGTGCCGACCAGCGCCGACGCCGTCCCGGCCATCCGGGCGGCGTCCGCCATGGCCAGCGCCGTCGCGTTCGGCAGCACGAGGCCGTTGGCGGAGACCACCAGGAAGAGCATCGGCAGCACCAGGGGCAGCCCGGCGCCGGCCAGCGCGCCGACGAGCAGCACGGTGCTGCCGACCACCTCCACGCTGAGCCCGGTGATCAGGAGCGTGCGGGACCCGAGCCGGCGGACCAGCAGCCGCGACAGCTGCCCGGCGAGGACGATGCCGATCCCGTTGACGGCGAAGACCAGGCTGAACTGCTGGGCGCTGAGCCCCTGCCCCGACTGCAGCACGAACGAGGAGCTGGAGATGTAGGTGAACAGGGTGCCGAAGCCCAGTCCCTGGGCCAGCACCGCACCGACGAAGGCCCGACGGCCCAGCAGCCGGCGGGCGTTGCGCGCGGTGGTGCGGAACCCGCCCGCGACCCGCCGTTCCGGCGGAAGGGTCTCCGGCAGCCGCCACAGGCTGGCCAGGAACAGCACGACCCCGATGCCGGTGAGCGCGACGAAGACGCCGCGCCAGTCGGTGAACCGCAGCAGCTGCGCACCGGCCACCGGGGCGAGCACCGGCGCCGCGCCCATGATGGAGGCGAGCACCGCGAACGCGCGGGCGGCCTCGGCACCCTCCAGGCGGTCCCGGACCACCGCCCGGGCGAGCACGATGCCGGCTGCCCCGGCGACGCCCTGGAGCAACCGGATGGCCGACAGCACCCACACGTCGGGGGAGAGGGCGCACAGCAGCGAGGCCAGCGCGTAGGCGCCCACCCCGACGAGCACGGGAACCCGTCGCCCGAGCCGGTCCGACAGCGGGCCGACGACCAGCTGGCCGAGGGCCAGCCCCAGCGCGACCGCGGTCAGCGTCAGCTGGGTGGCCGACTGCCCCGCGTCGAACTCGCGCTCCAGGGTGGGCAGCGCCGGCAGGTACAGGTCCATCGACAGCGGACCGAAGGCGGACAGGGCACCCAGCAGGACCATCAGGCCCCGGCCTGCGGGGCGCTCCCTCCGCGGGCGAGCAGAGGGAGCGCCCGTCACTCGTCGTCCCGCGTCACTCGTCGTCGAGGTCGTCGGTGCCGCCGCGGGCCAGCCAGGTGGCCAGCCGCTCGACCGGCACCTCGAAGTCCGGGTGCTGGTCGACGAAGGCCTGCAGCTGGTCGGCCAGCCAGGCGAGGCTGACCTCCTCCTCGCCCCGCCGGCCCGCCAGCTCCTCGATTCCGCGATCGGTGAAGTACACGGCCGTGCTCCCGCGGGTCAGTCGCTGAACGCCTGGGCGACCAGCTGGCGCTGCTCGACCTCGTGCACCTTTGCCGAACCGACCGCCGGGCTCGCCGAGGCCTTCCGGGAGACCCGGCGCAGCGTCCGGCCCCCGGTCAGGTGCTCGGGCAGGTTGCAGGCCATGAACTGCCAGGCGCCCATGTTCGCCGGCTCCTCCTGCGCCCAGACGACGTCGGTCGCGTTCGGGTACTGCGCCAGCGCCTCGGTGATCTCCTCGGCCGGCAGCGGGTAGAGCTGCTCGACCCGCAGGACGGCGGTGTCGGTGCGGCCCTCGGACTCCCGCTGGGACAGCAGCTCGTAGCTGACCTTGCCGCTGCACAGCAGCACCCGGCGCACCCCGGCGGGGTCCAGCGGCGAGCCGCCGACCCCCGGGTCGGGCAGGACCGGGCGGAACCGCTGCTCGGTGAAGTCCTCGACCGAGCTGACCGCGGCCTTGGCGCGCAGCAGCGACTTCGGCGTGAACACCACCAGCGGGCGGTGCACCTCCGACAGCGCCTGACGGCGGAGCAGGTGGAAGTAGTTCGCCGGTGTCGAGCAGTTGGCGACCGTCATGTTGTTCTCGGCCGACAGCTGCAGGAACCGCTCGATCCGCCCGCTGGAGTGGTCGGGGCCCTGGCCCTCCAGACCGTGCGGCAGCAGCAGGACGACGCCGGAGCGCTGCCCCCACTTGGCCTCGCCGGAGCTGATGAACTCGTCGATGACCATCTGCGCGCCGTCGACGAAGTCACCGAACTGGGCCTCCCAGAGCACCAGCGCCTTCTGGTTGGCCACCGAGTAGCCGTACTCGAAGCCGAGCGCGGCGTACTCGCTCAGCAGCGAGTCGTAGACGAAGAACTTCGCCTGGTCCTCGGTCAGGTGCGCCAGCGGGGTGTGCTCGGCGGCGGTCTCCCGGTCGATGAGCACCGAGTGCCGCTGCACGAAGGTGCCGCGCCGGGAGTCCTGACCGGCGAGCCGGACCGGCACGCCCTGCATCAGCAGCGACCCGAAGGCCAGCAGCTCGCCCATCGCCCAGTCGATGCCGCCCTCGCTGGCCATCGCCGCCCGGCGCTCCAGCATCCGCTGCAGCTTGGGGTGCACGGTGAAGTCCGTCGGCAGCGAGACGTGCGCGTCGCCGATGGTCTTGAGCACCTCGCGGGTGATGGCGGTGTCGACCGTCATCTCCTGCGGCGACCGCGGGTCCATCACCGGCTCCGGCGTGGAGGAGTCGCGGGCGTCGTGGGTCTCGGCGAAGGCCCGCTCCAGCTGGTCGCGGTAGTCCTTCAACGCCTCCTCGGCCTCGGCGAGGGTGATGTCGCCCCGGCCGACCAGCGCCTCGGTGTACAGCTTCCGCACCGAGCGCTTGCGGTCGATGATGTCGTACATAAGCGGCTGGGTCATCGAGGGGTCGTCGCCCTCGTTGTGCCCGCGCCGGCGGTAGCAGACCAGGTCGATGACGACGTCCTTGTTGAACGCCTGCCGGTAGTCGACGGCCAGCCGGGCGACCCGCACGCAGGCCTCGGGGTCGTCACCGTTCACGTGGAAGACCGGGGCGCCGATCATGCGGGCGACGTCGGTCGAGTAGAGCGTCGAACGCGACTGGGCCGGGCTGGTGGTGAAGCCGACCTGGTTGTTGATGACCACGTGCACGGTGCCGCCGGTGCGGTAGCCGCGCAGCTGCGAGAGGTTCAGGGTCTCCTGCACCACGCCCTGCCCGGCGAAGGCCGCGTCGCCGTGCAGCAGCACGGGCAGCACGGTGAAGCCGCCCTCACCCTTGTCGATCATGTCCTGCTTGGCCCGCACGATCCCCTCGAGGACCGGGTTGACCGTCTCCAGGTGGCTGGGGTTGCTGGCCAGCGAGACGGCGAGCCGGCGGCCGTCGTGGTCGAAGGTGCCCTCGGCGCCGAGGTGGTACTTCACGTCGCCGGAGCCCTGCACGGTGCCCGGGTCGATGTTGCCCTCGAACTCCCCGAAGATCTTCGAGTAGCTCTTGCCCAGCACGTTGGCCAGCACGTTCAGCCGGCCACGGTGGGCCATGCCGATGGCGACCTCGTCGAGGCCGTGCTCGGTGGAGGAGGTGAGCACCTCGTCGAGCAGCGGGATGACCGACTCGCCGCCCTCGAGGCTGAAGCGCTTCTGCCCGACGTACTTGGTCTGCAGGAAGGTCTCGAACGCCTCCGCGGCGTTCAGCCGGCCGAGCACCCGCTTCTGCTTCTCCCGGGTGGGCTGGTCGTGCTTGACCTCGATGCGCTCCTGGAGCCAGCGGCGCTCCTCGGGGTCGGTGATGTGCATGTACTCGATGCCGACGGTGCGGCAGTACGACTGGCGCAGCACGCCGAGGATGTCGCGCAGCAGCATGGTCCGCTCGCCGGCGAAGCCGCCGACCGGGAACTGCCGGTCGAGGTCCCACAGGGTCAGCCCGTGCTGGACGATGTCCAGGTCGGGGTGGGTGCGGACCTTGAACTCCAGCGGGTCGGTGTCGGCCATCAGGTGGCCGTTGCGCCGGTAGGCCTCGATGACCTCGATGACGCGGGCGTTCTTGTCGATCTGGCCTTCGTGGCTGACCCGCTTGTCCGGCACCCAGCGGACCGGCTCGTAGGGCACCCGCAGGGAGCGGAAGACGTCGTCGTAGAAGCCGTCCTCGCCCAGCAGCAGCTGGTGCATCCGGCGCAGGAAGTCGCCGGACTCCGCGCCCTGGATGACCCGGTGGTCGTAGGTCGAGGTGAGCGTGATGATCTTCGAGACGGCCATCTCGGCCAGCGCCTCGGGGCTCATCCCCTGGAACTCGGCCGGGTAGTCCATCGCCCCGACGCCGACGATCGTGCCCTGACCGGTGGTCAGCCGCGGCACCGAGTGGTTGGTGCCGATCGTGCCCGGGTTGGTCAGGCTGACCGTGGTGCCGGAGAAGTCGTCCATCGTCAGCTTGTTGGCGCGGGCCCGCCGGATGATGTCCTCGTAGGCGCCCCAGAACTCCGCGAAGTCCATCGTCTCGGCGGCCTTGATCGAGGCGACGACGAGGGAGCGGGAGCCGTCCGGCTTGGGCAGGTCGATAGCCAGCCCGAAGTTGACGTGCTCGGGCCGCACCAGCACCGGCTTGCCGTCGACCTCGGCGAAGGAGTTGTTCATGTTCGGGAAGGCGTCCAGCGCCCGGACCAGCGCGTAGCCGATCAGGTGCGTGAAGGAGACCTTCCCGCCGCGGGCGCGGGCCAGGTGGTTGTTGATGACGATCCGGTTGTCGACCAGGAGCTTGGCCGGGACCGCACGCACGCTCGTGGCCGTCGGGACGGTCAGCGAGGCGTTCATGTTCTTGACCACGCTCGCGGCGGCGCCGCGCAGCGGGGTGCGCGTCGGGCCCTCCCCGGCGTCGGCGGCCGGCTTCGCGGCGCCGGGCTTGGCCGCCGGCTTGGCCGGTGCGGCGGGCTGCTGCTGCGAGGCTCGCTCGGCGGCGCGGTTGACCACGGTTCCCTCCGAGCGGGGGTCGGCGATGGGGGCCCGGGAGACCTGCTCCTCGGTGCTGGGGGCTGACGTGCTGGGCCGGTCGGCCGGAGCCGCCGCGTCGGTCGGCGGAGCGGCCGGGGCCGACCGCGTGCCGGACGCCTGGGGTGCGGGCGCAGCCGGGGTGGCACGGGAGGCGACCTCGCGCTCGGGCGCAGGGGAGGCGTAGCTCGTCGCGGTGGGGACGGCGCCGGGCGTCGGTGCCGAGGGCTCCTCCGGCGCGGACGACCCGGCGGGCGACCGGTCCTGCCCGTCGGCGACCGGGCTGCCCGGCCGGTAGTCGGCGAAGAAGTCGTGCCAGGCCTGGTCCACGCTCCGTGGATCGGCGAGGTACTGCTGGTACATCTCCTCGACCAGCCACTCGTTGGTGCCGAAGCCCGCCACCGGGTTGCTGTTGGAGGCGGACGGCTGGGATGAGCTCACGCTTGACACGGGGCGGAGTGCCTTCTTCGTCGGTGGACGTCGTTGGACCGGTGTCCGACTCTACGCCCGCCCGTTGTGCCGAGGATCGTTCGACGTGAGGTGCCGCACGTGTCCCGGCTCACCGGTCCCAGGGGTCCCGCGAGCGGCAGGTGCGTCACCCGCCGGCCCCCGCCGCGCGCAGCAGCCCCAGCACCTCGTCGACGGCCGTCGGGTCGGCGCCGGGAGCGGCTCCCGCCTGGCCGCGGGCTCTGGTCACCCGGGCGATGTCCAGTGCGCTGGCGCCGTCGGCGGTGGTGGCGTCGACGTCGGCCCCGGCCGCCAGCAGCAGCTGCACGGTGGCCGCTGCGCCCTCGCCCGCGCCGGCGACCGCGCTGTGCAGCGGTGTGCGGCCGCTGTCGGGGTCGCGGGCGTCGACCGGCGCACCGGCGGTCAGCAGCAGGCCGACGACCGGGGCCGCCCCGGCCGCCGCGGCGGCGTGCAGCGCCTCGCCGTCCGGAGCGGCACCGCGGCCCAGGAGCAGCCGTGCGGCGGGGGTCGAGCCGCCCCGGGCGGCCCAGGTGAGCAGGCTGGTGCCGGCCGTCGGGTCGTGCAGCGGCGCGCCGCCGTCCAGCTGCGCCACCAGCGCCGGGACGTCGCCGAGGAAGGCGGCGGTCGCGGTGTCGACCGGGATGCCCAGCTCGCGCAGGACCACCACCAGCTCCGGGGCGTCGGTGAGCGCGACCTGCAGCGGCGTGCGGCCCTCCTCGGTGGTCGCACCCGGGTCGGCGCCGGCACCGAGCAGCTCGGTGACGACCTCCGGCCGTCCGGCCGCGACGGCCAGGTGCAGCGGGGTCCAGCCGTCCTCCCCGCCGCGCTCGACGGTCGCGGCGAGCAGCTGCGGCTGTTCGGTGACCGCTCTCCGCACCTCGGCCGGGTCGCCGGCGTCGATCAGCAGGGCCAGCCGCTGCGCGGTCATCCGGGGCGTCATCGTGAGGTCAGACCACGTCTCGGCGCACTGCCAGCAGGGTGCCCAGCACCGCGGCCACCAGGCCGTAACCGAGCAGCAGCAGGCCGCCCTGCCACGCGTCGAGCAGGTCGTCGCTCCCGTTGAACGTCGCGGTCATCGCCTCCAGTGCGCCGCCGGGCAGCCACTTGTAGGCACCCGAGATGGCCGGGATGGCCTGGATGATCGTCTCGACGACGAACAGGTAGACCAGCGTGCCGACGATCGCGCCGACCTGGTTGCGCACCAGGGCGCCGATCCCGACACCGATCACCGTGTAGACCACCAGGGCGGCGCCGGCGCCGAGGACCACCTGCAGGTTGTCCCCGCTGAGCGAGGGTGCATCGCCACGGGCGCCGGCGTACACCAGCACCACCGCGATGTTCACCGCCAGCACCACCAGAGCCATCGGGACGGCGGCGAGCGCGTAGGCGATCAGCTTGGCGACGACCACCCGACCACGCTGCGGAGTGGTGAGGAAGGTCGGCGTCGCGGTTCGGTGCCGGTACTCCTGGGTGGTGCCGATGATGCCCAGCACCACGAACAGGATGGTCGCGTTGGCCGCCACGGCGAAGGCGAGCTGCTCGTACTGGGGGGTCCCGAGCGGCGGCGGCCCGCCCTGCTCCGGCGCATCGCCGGCGAAGGCGGTGAACAGCGCCGCGAAGCCCCCGGCCAGCAGGCAGGAACCGAGCAGCAGCCCGATCCACACCCGCGTGGTGAGCAGCTTGAGCCACTCCGCGCGCACCAGCCGGGTCATCGGGCCGTCCCCTCGGTCTGCGCCGGGGAGCCCGCGGCGTACTGCTCCTGCCCGGCGGTGAGCCGGAAGTAGACCTCCTCGAGGCCGCTGGTCTGCGCCCGCAGCTCGTGCAGCTCCACACCGCCGGCGAAGGCGCGGTGCCCCACCTCGTCGGTCGCCATCCCGCCCACGGTCACGCCGTCGGGCCCGGTGGGCGTCACCGTCGCACCGGCGGCGCGCAGCAGCTCGGCCAGCTGGACCACCTGGGGGCTGCGGGCCAGCACTGTGCCGCCGCCGGAGCCACCGCGCAGGTCGGCCAGCGAGCCCTCGCGGACCAGCTTGCCGGCGCCCACGATGACCACCCGGTCGGCGGTCTGCTCCACCTCGGCGAGCAGGTGGCTGGAGACCAGGACCGTGCGGCCCTCCTCGTGGGCCAGGTGGCGCAGGAAGCCGCGCAGCCACTGGATGCCCTCCGGGTCCAGCCCGTTGGCCGGCTCGTCGAGCACCAGCACCTGCGGGTCGCCGAGCAGGGCGGTGGCCAGCCCCAGGCGCTGGCGCATGCCCAGCGAGTAGCCGCCGGCGCGCCGCTTCCCCGCCGGTCCCAGCCCGACCCGGGCCAGCACCTCGTCCGCGCGGACGGCGGGCAGCCCCGCGGCGGCGGCGTAGACACGCAGGTGGTCCCGGCCGCTGCGGGCCGGGTGGAACGCCGTCTCCAGCACCGCACCGACCCGGCGCAGCGGCTCGGAGAGCTGGGCGTAGGGCGTGCCGTTGAAGGTCGTCGTCCCGCTGTCGGCGGTGATCAGGCCCAGCGCCATCCGCAGCGTCGTGGTCTTGCCGGCGCCGTTGGGACCGAGGAACCCGGTCACCTGGCCGGGCTCGACGGTGAAGCTCAGGCTGTCGACGGCGCGGACGGCACCGAAGGACTTGGTGAGGCCGCGGACCTCGACCCGTACGGGGTCGGTCCGGGCGCTGCTGGGGCTGGCGATCTCGGGCTCCTGAGGTCGGCGGGTTCGCGCACTCCGCCGCTCATCCAAGCGCAACCGGAAGCGGCGCGGGGTGTCCCGGGGCGTGCGGCGTGGCGCCGCCCGGACGTGACCGCCGGCACAGTGCGGACGCCGGATTGGTAGGTTCCGCCCTCGTGAACGCCTCCCGCGCCGCCGCCGGGCGCCCGCGGCCCACGCGGGCCGACCGCTGACGGAGACCGGCCCGGGCGAGCCCCCCGGACTGCCGGCGGCCGCCCGGGAGGAGCTCGAGCGGCTGCTGCTCGCCGGCCCTCGTCGGTACACCCGCCGGCAGGTGGCCGAGCTGGCCGGGATGCCCGCCGAGCGCACCCAGCGGTTGTGGCGCGCGCTCGGCTTCGCCGACGTCGCCGACGACGACCCGGCCTTCACCGACGCCGACGTGACCGCGCTGGCCCGGTTGTCGGCGCTGATCGACTCCGGCCTCGTCGACCCGCAGACCGAGGCGTCCATCGCCCGGGCGATGGGGCAGGCGCTGTCGCGGCTCGCCGACTGGCAGACCGACCTGCTCGCGGCCCGGCTCGCCGAGGCCGGCGCGGACGCCGGGGCCGGGGTGGACGCCGGGACCGGGGTGGAGGCGGGGGTCGCGGCCGAGGTGCTGCGCTCCACCGAGGCGCTGCTGCCGCTGATGAGCGAGCTGCAGGACTACGTGTGGCGGCGGCACCTGGCCGCGAACGCCGGGCGGCTGGCGCTCACCTCTGGTGCCGACCGCCGCGAGCTGGCGGTGGGCTTCGTCGACCTGGTCGGCTACACCTCCCGCAGTCGTGGCATGGGCGGCCGGGAGCTGGGCGTCATGGTCGAGGACTTCGAGGGCCTGGCCGCCGACGTCATCGCGCGGCACCGCGGCCGGGTGGTGAAGACCGTGGGCGACGGCGTGCTGTTCACCTGCGCCGACGCCGTCGACGCGGTGGAGATCGCGCTGCGGCTGCCGGTGGAGTGGTCGGCCGAGGACCGCCCGCCGCTGCGCGTGGGGGCGGCCTACGGTCCGGTGCTCACCCGGCTGGGCGACGTCTACTCGCCGGTGGTGAACCTGGCCAGCCGGCTGACCTCGATCGCGCACCCCTCGACGGTGCTGGTCGACCGCGAGCTCGCCCGCCGGTTGCTCGGCTCGCCGGCCTACCGGGTCCGCCCCCTGCGGCAGGTCTCGGTGCGCGGCTACGACCAGCTGCAGCCCTGGCTGGTCCGCCGTCGCGAGGACGGCGACCCACCCGGCGTGGCCGCGTTGGAGGAGCTGCTGGACGAGATCGCCCGGGACGTGCTCGGGCGCGGCACCGACGAGCCACCGGCCGGCGGGGACTGACCGGGGAACCCGGTCGACCGCCGCCCGGAGCGGTGGGCACGATGTGCGGGTGTCCGCCACCCTGCTGGCCCGCGGCCTCGCCGCCGGCCACGGCGCCCGTGTCCTGTTCACCGGCCTCGACCTCGTCGTGGCCCCCGGCGACGTCGTCGGCCTGGTGGGGGTCAACGGCGCCGGCAAGTCCACCCTGCTGCAGACCCTGGCCGGCCAGCAGCCCGCCGAGTCCGGGGACGTCGTCCTCTCCCCGCCCTCGGCCACCGTGGGCTACCTGCCCCAGGAGCACGAGCGGCGCCCCGGCGAGACGGTGCTCGACGCCCTCGCCCGCCGGACCGGGGTCGCCGCGGCGCAGCAGGCCTTGGACGCCGCGACCGAGGAGCTGACCGCCGGGACACCGGGCTCCGACGACGCCTACGGCGACGCGCTGGAGCGGTGGCTGGCCCTGGGCGGTGCCGACCTCGCCGAGCGGGCCGAGGAGGTGGTGGCCACCGTCGCGCACGGCGTCGCCCTGGACGCCGCGATGACCGGGCTCTCCGGCGGTCAGGCTGCCCGGGTCGGGCTGGCCTCGCTGCTGCTGTCCCGCTACGACGTGCTGCTGCTCGACGAGCCGACCAACGACCTGGACCTCGCTGGGCTGGACCAGCTGGAGCGGTTCGTCACCGGGCTGCGGGCCGGGGTGGTGCTGGTCAGCCACGACCGCGAGTTCCTCGCCCGCACCGTCACCCGGGTGGTGGAGCTCGACCTCGCCCAGCAGCTGGTCCGGGTGCACGACGGCGGCTACGAGGCCTACCTCGCCGAGCGGGAGGTGGCCCGCCGGCACGCCCGCGAGGAGTACGACGAGTACGCCGACACCAAGGCCTCGCTGGAGTCGCGGGCGCGGATGCAGCGCAACTGGATGGCCAAGGGCGTCCGGGACTCGATCAAGAAGTCCAAGGACGGCGACAAGCACATCAAGGCGGCCAACCGGTCCTCCTCGGAGAAGCAGGCCGCGAAGGCGAAGCAGACCGAACGGCGGATCGAGCGCCTCGAGGTGGTCGAGGAGCCGCGGAAGGAGTGGGAGCTGCGGATGGAGATCGCCGCGGCGCCGCGGGCCGGTGCCGTGGTGGCGACGCTGCGCGGCGCCGTCGTCCGGCGCGGCGGGTTCGCCCTGGGCCCCGTCGACCTGCAGGTCGACTGGGGCGACCGCGTGGCGATCACCGGCGCCAACGGGTCGGGCAAGAGCACCCTGCTCGCGGCCCTGCTGGGCCGGCTGCCGCTGGACGCCGGCACCGCCGCCCTGGGCCCCGGTGTGCGGCTGGGCGAGGTCGACCAGGCTCGCGGGCTCTTCCTCGACGACGAGCCGCTGGCGGTCGCCTTCGGCCGGCAGGTGCCCGACTGGCCGGACGCCGAGGTGCGCACCCTGCTGGCGAAGTTCGGCCTGCGCGCCGACCACGTGCTGCGCCCGGCGGGCACGCTGTCGCCGGGGGAGCGCACCCGGGCGGCGCTGGCACTGCTGCAGGCGCGCGGGGTGAACGTGCTGGTGCTCGACGAGCCGACCAACCACCTGGACCTGCCGGCCATCGAGCAGCTGGAGCAGGCGCTGGCCGACTACCCGGGCACGCTGCTGCTGGTGACCCACGACCGGCGGATGCTCGAGGCGGTGCACACGACGCGGCGGTTGACGGTGGCCGGCGGGCGCGTCACCGAGGGCTGACCACCGCCGGGAGCGCGAACCGCCCCCGGGAACGCGAACGGCCCTCCCGATCAGGTCGGGAGGGCCGTTCGGACGTGGTGCCCCCGGCAGGATTCGAACCTGCGCCCCTGCCTCCGGAGGGCAGTGCTCTATCCCCTGAGCTACGGGGGCTCGTCCACCGGCACCGCTCGCGGCGCCGGGAAGAGACGCTACCAGCCGCGCGCCGGGTGGCGGCCGGTGGGTCGGGCGGGGTCAGGAGAAGGGCAGCGGGGCTGCGCCGCGCTCGCGGAGCATGTCGACCATCGTCGTCGTCTCGGCCGTCTGCGACTGCGCGATCGAACGTGCCAGCCCGCGGACGACGTCGACCTCGGCGTGCTCCTCGCCGTACTCGGCCATCTCGAGCCCGCCCTGGTGGTGACGGGTCATCAGCTGGAGGAACCGCACGTCGAACTCCGTGCCGGTCAGCGACCTCAGCTCGGCCAGCTCCTCCTCGGTGGCCATGCCCGGCATGGGGCGACCGTCGGTCGTCGCGTGGTGGGCGTGACCGTCACCGGCCATCCAGGCCATCACGTCCCGGTTGGTGGCCGGCAGCCCCCACAGCGAGAGCCAGCCCCGCATGCGCCCGGCCTGGCCGGTCTGGGTGGCGGAGATGTCGAACGCCAGCTGCCGCACCTCGGGGTCCTCGCTCCGCTGCAGTGCCAGGTTGGCCATCTCCACCGCCTGCAGGTGGTGCCGGGACATGTCCTGGGCGAAGCCGGCGGACACCGAGTCCGCCGAGGGCTCGTCGGTGCGACCGATGCCCAGGGCCACGGCCAGCCCGCCCCCGGCGACCAGCAGCCCCACCGCGATCACCGCGACGAGGGCCGCCGGCAGCCAGCGACGGGATCGGGTCCGGGCGGGGACGGCCTGGTCGATCGTCTGGTCGGGGTCCATCGGGGTCACCTCGGGGTCAGGTGCGTGAGCTGCGAGCGGGGCACCGGTCCGGAGCACGCCGGGCCGGCGTCGACGACGGTCAGGACTCGCCGTCGGTGGGCACGTCTGCGGTCGCCGACCGGCTGGCGTCACCGGCGGTGAGGGGGGCGCTCAGGAAGCCCGGGTTCTCGCAGCTGGCGTTGGGCTCGGGGTAGAGGACGGTGCCGTCCTCGTCCTGGCCGAAGACGAAGAAGTCGATGTACTGCTCGACCCGCGGGTCGCTGGCGGAGTCCACGGTCAGCTGGTGGTTCCAGGACTGCAGGCTGATCGGCGCGGGCAGGCCGTCGAACGGCGACAGCATGAGCCCTGCGTTGCCCTCGACCAGGTCCTCCAGCGTGGACAGCTCGTCGTCGCCGATCGCCGCGGGGTCGTAGGTGATCCAGACGGCCCCGTGCTCGAGCGCGTGCACGGCGTTCTCGGACCGGATCTGCTCGGCGTAGACGGTGCCGGTGCAGTCGGCCCACTCGCCGTCGTGCGGGCCGCCCACCGGCGGGGTCTCGCTGTACTCCACCGGCGTGGACACGTGCTCCTGACCGGCGGCGTAGTCGAACACCTGCACGCCCTCGAGCTGGTCGGCGGAGGTGATCCGGTTGGCGTTGGACCGGTTCACCGTGATGACGGCGTAGGTGAGGATGGCGGCGGCGAAGACCGCGACGGCGACCGCCGCGGCGATCAGCCCCCACGGCCGCTGCGGGGCGACCACGTTCACCGGCGGACGGGTGCGCCCGCGCCCGCCGGACCGCTGGGCCCCCGACCCCCCGCGGGAGGCGCCGCCGGACGGGCGACCGGTTCCGGGCTTGGGGTCCTTGGCCAACTGCCTCTCCTCGCTGCGGTGCTGCTCCGCGGGCGCCTGGTGCCCCCGCAGGTCGCTGCCGGGGCCTGGCCCGGGCGGGGGCGAGTGTAGGTCGCTGACCTGTGCGGCCCGGGCCGCCGAGCCGCTCAGTACGCTCGCCGGGTGACACCCGAGCAGCTCAGTGACGTCGTCCGGTCCGCTGTCGCGGCGGCCGTGGAGCGCGGCGACCTCGCCGTCGCCGTCCCGGAGGACGTCGTCATCGAGCGCCCGAAGAACCCCGAGCACGGCGACTACGCCACCAACGTGGCGCTCCGGCTGGCCAAGCCGGCCGGGCGGCCGCCGCGCGAGGTGGCCGAGCTGCTGGCCGGGCAGCTGCGCGAGCACGAGGGCGTGGCGGCGGTCGACGTCGCCGGCCCCGGCTTCCTCAACGTCACCCTGGCCAAGGACGCCCTGGGGCAGATCGCCGTCCGGGTGGTGACCGCGGGCGAGGCCTACGGGCGCACCGAGGTGCTGGCGGGGCAGCGGCTGAACCTGGAGTTCGTCTCGGCCAACCCCACCGGCCCGGTGCACATCGGCGGCACCCGCTGGGCGGCGGTCGGTGACGCGCTGGGCCGGCTGCTGGAGGCCTCCGGCGCCGACGTCACCCGCGAGTACTACCTCAACGACGCCGGTGCCCAGATCGACCGGTTCGCCCGCAGTCTCCAGGCGGCGGCGCTGGGCCGGCCGGTCCCGGAGGACGGCTACGCGGGGGAGTACATCGGCGAGATCGCCGGCCAGGTGCTGGCCGCCGAGCCGGGGCTGCTGGAGCGGCCGGAGCCGGAGCAGGTCCCGGTCTTCCGGACGCGGGGCGTCGAGCTGATGGTGGCCGAGATCCGCAGCTCGCTGGCCGCGCTCGGCGTCGAGTACGACGTCTTCTTCTCCGAGCTGAGCCTGTACTCCTCCGGTGCGGTGGAGAAGGCGGTGCAGCGGCTGCGCGACCAGGGGCACGTCTACGAGGCCGACGGCGCGGTCTGGCTGCGCACGACGACGTTCGGCGACGACAAGGACCGGGTGCTGGTCAAGGCCGACGGGGAGACGACGTACTTCGCCTCCGACTGCGCCTACTACCTGGACAAGCGCGAGCGTGGCTTCGACAAGGTCGTGATCATGCTCGGCGCCGACCACTCGGGCTACGTCGGCCGGTACAAGGCGCTGGTCGCGGCCACCGGCGACGACCCGGACACCAACCTGGAGATCCTCATCGGCCAGCTGGTCAACCTGCTGCGCAACGGCGAGCCGGTGCGGATGAGCAAGCGGGCCGGCACCGTCGTCCTCCTGGACGACCTGGTCGAGGCGGTCGGCGTGGACGCCGCCCGCTACGCGCTGGCCCGGGCCTCGGTCGACCAGCAGATCGACATCGACATCGACCTGTGGACCCGGAAGACCAACGACAACCCGGTCTTCTACGTCCAGTACGCGCACGCCCGGATCTCCTCGGTGCTGCGCGGAGCGGCCGACCTGGGGCTGACGCTGGGCGAGGCCGGCGACGTCGACCCCGCCGCGCTGGCGCACCCCCGCGAGGGCGACCTGCTGCGCGCGCTCGGCGACTTCCCCCGGGTGGTCGCCTCGGCCGCCGAGCTGCGCGCGCCGCACCGGGTGGCCCGCTACCTGGAGGAGCTGGCCGGCACCTACCACCGGTTCTACGACTCCTGCCGGGTGCTGCCCCGCGGCGACGAGGAGGCGACCCCGGTGACCACCGCGCGGCTGTGGCTGTGCGCGGCCACCGCCACGGTGCTGCGCAACGGCCTGGACGTGCTCGGGGTCTCCGCGCCGGAGCGGATGTGAGGGCGCACCCGGCCGGTCCGCTGCACGGCACGCTGACCCCGCCCCCCGCCGCGGGCGCCCCGCCCACCGACCTGGGCGCGCTCGACCCGCACGTCTGGCCGCGCTCGGCGACCCGGGTCGACGGCGAGATGCACCTGGGCGGCCGGCCGGTCACCGAGCTGGCCCGGGACCACGGCACCCCGCTGTTCGTGCTGGACGAGGGCGACTTCCGCGGCCGGGCCGCGGACTTCGCCACCGCCTTCGCCGACCCGCAGCTGCCGGCCGACGTGCACTACGCGTCCAAGGCGTTCCTGTGCGGGCAGGTGGCCCGCTGGATCGCCGACGACGGGCTGTTCCTGGACGCCTGCAGCGGCAACGAGCTCGCCGTCGCGCTGGCCGCCGGCTTCCCCGCCGAGCGGATCGCGCTGCACGGCAACAACAAGTCCCTGGTCGAGCTGCAGCTCGCCGTCGACGCCGGGATCGGGCACGTGGTGCTCGACTCCTTCGACGAGATCGAGCGGCTGGTGCCGCTGGCCGAGGCCCGGGTCGCCGCCGGCGGCACGCCGGTGCCGGTGCTCATCCGCAGCACCGTCGGCATCGAGGCGCACACCCACGAGTTCATCGCCACCGCCCACGAGGACCAGAAGTTCGGCTTCTCGCTGGCCACCGGCGACGCGCTGACCGCCGCGGTCCGGGTGATCCGGGAGCCGGCGCTGCACCTGGCCGGCCTGCACAGCCACATCGGCTCGCAGATCTTCGACACCGCCGGCTTCGAGGCCGCCGCGCACCGGGTGGTCGGCCTGCTGGGGCAGGTGCACCAGGCCACCGGCGAGGTGCTCGGCGAGCTGAACCTCGGCGGCGGGTTCGGCATCGCCTACCTGCCCGAGGACGACCCGGTCACCCCCGGGGACGTCGCGGCCAAGCTGCGCACCGTCGTCGCCGCCGAGTGCGCCCAGCTGGGGCTCCCGGTGCCCCGGCTGGCCGTGGAGCCGGGGCGGGCCATCGCCGGGCCGGGCACCGTGACGCTGTACGAGATCGGCACCATCAAGCCGGTCCGGCTGGGCTCCAGCGGCACGCCGGGTGCCCCGCTGGTGCGCAACTACGTCTCGGTCGACGGCGGGATGAGCGACAACATCCGCACCGCCCTCTACGACGCCTCCTACACCTGCGTGCTGGCCAACCGCACCTCCACCGCCGCGCCGGCGCTGTGCCGCGTCGTCGGCAAGCACTGCGAGAGCGGCGACGTGCTGGTCCGCGACCTGTGGCTCCCCTCGGACGTGCAGCCCGGCGACCTGCTCGCCGTCGCCGCCACCGGCGCCTACTGCTGGTCGATGGCGAGCAACTACAACTACCTGCTCAAGCCGCCCGTCGTCGCCGTCCGGGACGGCGCCGCCACCGAGATCGTCCGGCGGCAGACACTGGCCGACGTGTTCGCCCTCGACGCGGTCCTCGCGTCCGTCCCCGCCCCCTCGCCGGCGATCGATCAGCCGGCCCCCGAGCACCCCGCTGGAGCCCGCTCGTGAGTGACTCCCTGAAGGTCGCCCTCCTCGGTTGTGGCACGGTCGGCACTGCGGTGCTGCGGCTGCTGTCCGAGCAGGCCGACGATCTCGCCGCCCGCGTCGGCCGCCGGGTGGAGGTGGCCGGCGTCGCCGTCCGCCGCCCCGACCGGCACCCGGGAGTCCCCGCCGAGCTGCTCACCACCGACGCCGAGGCGCTGGTCACCAGGGACGACGTCGACCTGGTGGTCGAGGTGATCGGCGGCATCGAGCCGGCCCGCACCCTGCTGCTGGCCGCCATCGGCGCCGGCAAGTCGGTGGTCAGCGCGAACAAGGCGCTGCTGGCCGAGGACGGCGTCGCGCTGCACGCCGCCGCCGCCGAGGCCGGCGTCGACCTCTACTACGAGGCGGCGGTGGCCGGGGCCATCCCGCTGCTGCGCCCGCTGCGCGAGTCGCTCGCCGGTGACCAGCTGCGCCGCGTCGTCGGCATCGTCAACGGCACGACGAACTACATCCTGTCCCGGATGGCCGAGACCGGTGCCGGCTTCGGCGAGGCGCTGGCGGAGGCGACCGAGGCCGGGTACGCCGAGGCCGACCCGACCGCCGACGTCGACGGGTTCGACGCCGCCGCGAAGGCCGCCATCCTCGCCTCGCTGGCCTTCCACTCCCCGGTGCGCGCCTCCGACGTGTACCGGGAGGGGATCGCCGCGGTCTCGGCCAGCGACGTCGCCCGGGCCGCGGAGATCGGCTGCACGGTGAAGCTGCTGGCGATCTGCGAGCGGGTGCCGGCCGCCGACGGCGGCGGGGACGACTCGATCGCCGTCCGCGTGCACCCGGCGATGATCCCGACCACCCACCCGCTGGCCGCGGTCGGCGGCGCGTTCAACGCCGTCTTCGTCGAGGCCGACGCCGCAGGCGAGCTGATGTTCTACGGCCAGGGGGCCGGGGGCGAGCCGACCGCCAGCGCGGTGCTCGGTGACCTGGTGGCGGTGGCCCGCAACCGGCTGACCGGCGCCGCCGGCCCGGGCACCACGGGCTACGCCGGGCTGGGCGTGCGGCCGATGGCCGAGACCCCCACCCGGTACCACGTGAGCCTCGACGTCGCCGACGTGCCGGGCGTGCTGGCCACGGTCGCCCAGGAGTTCGCCGCCCAGGGGGTCAGCATCGCCACCGTCCGGCAGGACGGGCACGGCGACGCCGCGACCCTGGTGATCGTGACCCACCGGGCACCGGACGCCGCCCTGGCGACGACGGTGAGCCGGCTGCGGGAGATGGACGCCGTCCGCGGCGTGACGAGCGTGCTGCGCGTGGAGGGCCTGTCATGACCACTGCGGGACTCCGGGGAGCGGTCTCCCCGTACTGGCCGGGGCTGATCGAGGCCTACCGGCACCGGCTGCCGGTGAGCGAGAGCACCCCGGTGGTGACGCTGCAGGAGGGCGCCACCCCGCTGCTGCCCGCCGCCGAGCTCTCCCGCCGCACCGGGTGCGAGGTGTTCCTGAAGGTCGAGGGCGCCAACCCCACCGGGTCGTTCAAGGACCGCGGGATGACCATGGCGATCACCAAGGCGCTGGAGGAGGGCGCGCAGGCGGTCATCTGCGCCTCCACCGGCAACACCAGCGCGAGCGCCGCCGCCTACGCCGCGCGCGCCGGGCTGGTCTGCGCCGTCCTGGTGCCACAGGGGAAGATCGCCACCGGCAAGCTCGCCCAGGCGCTGGTGCACGGGGCCAAGCTGCTGCAGGTCGAGGGCAACTTCGACGACTGCCTGGCGCTGGCGAGCAAGTTGGCCATCGACTACCCGGTGAGCCTGGTCAACAGCGTCAACCAGTACCGGATCGAGGGTCAGAAGACCGCGTCGTTCGAGATCGTCGACGTCCTCGGCGACGCCCCCGACGTCCACTGCCTGCCGGTCGGCAACGCCGGCAACATCACCGCCTACTGGCAGGGCTACCGCGAGTACGCCGCCGACGGCCCGGCCACCCGCACCCCGCGGATGTGGGGCTTCCAGGCGGCCGGCGCGGCGCCGATCGTCACCGGCCGGGTCGTCGAGCAGCCCAGCACCATCGCCACCGCCATCCGGATCGGCAACCCGGCGTCCTGGACCAAGGCGCTGGCCGCCCGTGACGAGTCCGGCGGCCGGATCGACGCGGTCACCGACCGGGCGATCCTCGCCGCGTACCGGCTGCTCGCCCGCTCGGAGGCGGTCTTCGTCGAGCCGGCGTCCGCGGCCTCGGTGGCGGGGCTGCTGCAGGTCGCCGAGGCGGGCGGGCTCGAGCCCGGTCAGCGGGTGGTCTGCACGGTCACCGGCAACGGCCTGAAGGACCCGGAGTGGGCGATCTCGGGCGCACCCGCCCCGGTCACCGTCCCGGTCGACGCCGCGGCCGCCGCCGCCCAGCTGGGCCTCACCACCGGTGGCTGACGGCGTCCGCATCCGGGTCCCGGCGACCAGCGCCAACCTCGGGCCGGCGTTCGACTCCGCGGGCCTGGCCCTGACCTGCTGGGACGAGCTGGAGCTCGCGGTCACCGACGGCGGCCTGACGGTCTCCGTGGCGGGCGAGGGCGAGGCCGACCTGCCCACCGACGAGTCGCACCTGGTCGTGCAGGCATTCCGGGCCGCGTGCGCGGAGCTCGGCTGGTCGCCTCCCGGTCTCCGGTTGTCCGCGACGAACGGCATCCCGCAGGGGCGCGGGATGGGGTCCTCGGCCGCGGCGGTGACCGCGGGGGTGCTCGCCGCCTGGGCGCTGTGCCCCGACGTCGCCGAGGTCGACCAGGCCGCGGTGCTGCGGCTGTGCTCGGCCCTGGAGGGGCACCCGGACAACGTGGCGCCCTGCCTGCTGGGCGGGGCGACCCTGTCCTGGACCACTCCGGCCGGTGCCCGCGCGGTGCGGCTGGCGGTCCGGCCGCAGGTCACCCCGGTGCTCTTCGTCCCCGGGGCGACGCTCTCGACGCACCTGGCCCGCGGGCTGCTGCCCGCATCCGTGCCGCACGCCGACGCCGCCGTGAACGCCGGCCGCGCCGCGCTGCTCGTGCACGCGCTCACCGCCGCCCCCGACCTCCTGCTCGAGGCCACCGAGGACCGGCTGCACCAGGCGCAGCGAGCCCCCGCGATGCCCGACAGCGCCGCTCTGCTCGCCCGGCTGCGTGCCGACGGGCACGCCGCGGTCGTCTCCGGCGCCGGGCCGTGCGTGCTGGTGCTCGCACCCGGCCCCGAGGCGGTCGACGCACTGGCCGGGCACACCCCGAACGGGTGGCGCTGCATGCCCCTGTCGGTGGACGGCGACGGCGCCGTCGTCCACGGGACGGGGCGTGCGGTACGGTTGTGATGCCCGGGAACACACTGGTGGCAGCCGGTGTTGTGGCGTGAGTCGGCCGGCATCTAGGCTGACGACGTAGCCGCCCTCGGGCGAGCCTCACGCGGGACGTTGCAGACGGATGACCCTCTCTCGGTGATCGTCTCCTCGATCCTCGGCCCGCATCCACAGACCCGACGCCTCCGCATGGTCGCCACGAGCCTCCGGGCTCCTGCCGCCCCCGGGACCGGGTCACCTCCTGCGCTGGTAGGCGCAGGTCACCGCAGGGAAGGACCTGTACGTGAGCGAGACCTCCGACCTCATCGACGGCGCGCGCGACGCGGCCCCGTCGGACGAGGCAGCTGCCGGCGCCGGAACGGCTCCCCGTTCCCGCCGTCGCGGCAGCGGGCTGTCCGGCATGCTGCTCCCCGAGCTGCAGCGCCTGGCCGGTGAGCTGGGCATCCCCGGCACCGCGAAGATGCGCAAGAGCGACCTGGTCGCCGCCATCTCCGAGCGCCAGGTGAGTGCACCGGCGTCCCCGCCGCAGAGCGGGACCCCGGCCGGCGACGCCCAGAGCGGCGACGCCCAGAGCGGCGACGCCCGGACCACCGACAGCCCGGCCGTCCCGGCGCCCCGCGCCGACGGCGGGGCCGCCACCTCGGCGGCCCCCCTCGAGGCGCCCGTCAGCGGCGGCGCCAACGGCGGGCCGGTCACCACCGCCGACGCCGATCCTGTCGAGGCGGCCCCGACGGGCCGGCGCCGGCGTGCGGCGAGCCGTCCCGCCGGTGCGCCGGCCGGCGGCGACGCGGCTCCGGAAGCGGGCACCGCCGACGCCCCGGCCGCAGAGACCGCCCCGGCCGCAGAGACCGCCCAGGTCACGGAGAGCACCCCGGCCGCGGAGACCGCCCCGGCCGCGGAGACCGCCCCGGCCGACGGTGGCACCGAGGGCGAGCGCCCGCAGCGTGAGCGCCCCAGCCGCAACCGCGACCGCAACCGCGCGGACCGGGACGGCGAGGCGACCCGCGAGGACCGGGGCAACCGCGAGGACCGGGCCGCCCGCTCCGACGGGGGCCGGGACGGCGAGGAGCGCGGCGGTCGCAATCGCAACGACCGCGACAACGACGGGGGCAACCGCGACGAGCGGGGCAACCGCAACGGTCGCAACCGGAACGACCGCGCCGAGCAGCGTGACGGTACCCGGGGCAACGAGCGCACCGACCGCAACGACGTCCGCAGCGACGAAGACGACGACGACTTCGAGGGCAGCGGCCGCCGCCGCGGTCGTCGTTACCGCGACCGCAACCGCCGTGGCGGCCAGGCCGGCGGGCGTGACCGGTTCGAGCAGGGCGAGCCCGCGGTCAGCGAGGACGACGTCCTGCTGCCGGTCGCCGGCATCCTCGACGTGCTGGACAACTACGCGTTCGTCCGCACCTCCGGGTACCTGACCGGCCCGAACGACGTCTACGTGTCGCTGTCCCAGGTGCGCCGGTACGGCCTGCGCCGCGGTGACGCGATCACCGGCGCCGTCCGCCAGCCCCGCGAGGGGGAGCGCAAGGACAAGTACAACGCGCTGGTCCGCCTCGACTCCGTCAACGGCATGGACCCCGAGCAGGCCCGCAACCGCCCCGACTTCACCAAGCTCACCCCGCTCTACCCGCAGGACCGCCTGCGGCTGGAGACCGAGCCGCACCTGATGACCACCCGGGTCATGGACCTGGTCATGCCGATCGGCAAGGGGCAGCGGGCGCTGATCGTCAGCCCGCCGAAGGCCGGCAAGACGATGGTGCTGCAGTCGATCGCCAACGCGATCACCACGAACAACCCCGAGTGCCACCTCATGGTCGTCCTCGTCGACGAGCGGCCCGAGGAGGTCACCGACATGCAGCGGTCGGTGAAGGGCGAGGTCATCGCCTCCACCTTCGACCGGCCGCCGGCGGACCACACCACGGTCGCGGAGCTGTCCATCGAGCGGGCCAAGCGCCTGGTCGAGATGGGCCACGACGTCGTCGTCCTGCTGGACTCGATCACCCGGCTGGGACGCGCCTACAACCTGGCGGCCCCCGCCAGCGGGCGCATCCTCTCCGGCGGTGTCGACTCCACGGCGCTGTACCCGCCCAAGCGGTTCCTCGGCGCCGCCCGCAACATCGAGAACGGCGGCTCGCTGACGATCATCGCCTCGGCGCTGGTCGAGACCGGTTCCACGATGGACACGGTCATCTTCGAGGAGTTCAAGGGCACCGGTAACGCGGAGATCAAGCTCGACCGCCGGCTGGCGGACAAGCGGGTCTTCCCGGCCGTCGACGTCAACGCCTCGGGCACGCGCAAGGAGGAGATCCTCCTCTCGCCCGACGAACTGGCGATCGTCATCAAGCTGCGCCGGGTGCTGTCGGCGCTGGAGCCCCAGCAGGCGCTGGAGCTGCTGCTCGACCGGATGCGGAAGACCCGCAACAACGTCGAGTTCCTCATGCAGGTGCAGAAGACGACGCTCGGCGTCGGCGACAAGGAGTAGGGCGGGGCCGCTCCGGCACCTCCCCATGGCCGTACACTGGCCGATCGAGCCTCCGCCGTCGGGGGCTCGCCCCGCCTCCCGACGGCGTTCGAACCACCAGATCCCGAGACCAGAGAGAGGGTGCACGGCATGAAGGCCGACATCCACCCCGACTACAACGTCACCCAGGTGACCTGTGGTTGCGGCAACACGTTCACCACCCGCAGCACCGCCCCCGGCGGCACGCTGACGGTCGAGACCTGCTCCGCCTGCCACCCCTTCTACACCGGCAAGCAGCGCATCCTGGACACCGGTGGCCGCGTCGCCCGCTTCGAGAAGCGGTTCGGCAAGCGCGCCACCGGCGCCGAGAAGTAGCACCTCCGACGGCGCCCGCGCCGCCCCGCACCGGGGCGGGGCGGGCGCCGTCGTCATGTCCGGACCCAGCCCGGGCATAAATGGCCATTTCTGCCCTCCTCGCAGGAGCGTGTGCGTGAGCAGCAGTGACACCGGCAGCGACCGGCTGGCCGGGCTGCTCAGCGAGCACGCCGAGCTCGAGCTGGAGCTCGCCGACCCGGCGGTCCACGCCGACACCGCACGCGCCCGCCGACTGGGCCGTCGCTACGCCCAGCTCGCCCCGGTGGTGGAGACCGCCCGCGCGCTGGACGCCGCCGGCGACGACCTGTCCGCTGCACGGGAGCTGGCCACGGAGGACGCCTCCTTCGCCGCCGAGGCCGAGGCCCTGCAGACCCGCGTCACCGAGCTGACCCAGCGCCTCACCGAGCAGCTGCTGCCGAAGGACCCCGACGACGACAAGGACGTCATCCTCGAGATCAAGGCGGGCGAGGGGGGCGCCGAGTCGGCGCTCTTCGCCGGGGACCTGCTCCGCATGTACCTGCGCTATGCCGAGCGCCAGGGCTGGTCCACCGAGGTGCTCGACGCCGTGCCCGCCGAGCTGGGCGGCTACAAGGACGTCGCGGTGGCGATCAAGGCGCGCGGGACCGAGGCTGTCTGGTCGCGGCTGAAGTTCGAGGGCGGCGTGCACCGGGTCCAGCGGGTGCCGGTCACCGAGTCCCAGGGGCGGATCCACACCTCCGCCGTGGGCGTGCTCGTGCTGCCCGAGGCCGAGGAGGTCGACGTGAGCGTCGACCCGAACGACCTGCGCATCGACGTCTTCCGCTCCTCCGGCCCCGGCGGGCAGAGCGTGAACACCACCGACTCCGCGGTGCGGATCACCCACCTGCCCAGCGGCATCGTGGTCAGCTCGCAGAACGAGAAGAGTCAGCTGCAGAACCGCGAGTCCGCGTTGCGCGTGCTGCGCTCCCGGCTCCTCGCCGCCGCCCGTGAGGAGGCCGACGCGGCGGCCAGCGACGCCCGCCGCAGCCAGGTCCGCACCGTCGACCGCAGCGAGCGGGTGCGCACCTACAACTTCCCGGAGAACCGGATCTCCGACCACCGGGTCGGCTTCAAGGCGCACAACCTCGACCAGGTGCTGGACGGCGAGCTGGACCCGGTGATCGACGCGCTCACCGCCGCGCACACCGCCGAGCTGCTGGCGGCCGGCTCCTGACCGCCGCCCGCACCCTGCTCGCCGACGCGGCGCGCCGGCTCGCCGAGGCGGGGGTGGAGTCGCCGCGGGTCGACGCCGAGCTGCTGCTCGCCGCCGTCCTGGGCACGTCCCGGGCCGGGCTCCTCACCGCCGGCGACGTGTCGGCGGCCGCCGCCGACCGGTTCGCCGGGTGGGTCGGGCTCCGCGCCGACCGGGTGCCGCTGCAGCACCTCACCGGCACCGCTCCCTTCCGGCACCTGGAGCTCGCGGTCGGGCCCGGGGTGTTCGTGCCCCGCCCGGAGACCGAGCTCATCGTCGGCTGGGTGCTGGACCGCATCGCCGGTCGGGATGCGCCGCTCGTCGTCGACCTGGGCACCGGCTCGGGGGCGATCGCGCTGTCCGTCGCCCACGAGCACCCCGGAGCGCGCGTCGTCGCCGTCGAACGCGACGCGGGGGCGATCGAGTGGACCAGGCACAACGCCCGTGCCCGGGCCGCCGCCGGCGACGCCCCGGTCGACGTGCGCGCCGGTGACATGACCGATCCGCGGCTGCTCACTGAGCTCGACGGCGCGGTCGACGTCGTCGTCTCCAACCCGCCCTACGTGCCCGACGGCGCCGGGCTGCCCCGGGAGGTCGCCGACCACGACCCGCCGCTGGCGCTGTGGGGCGGCCCGGACGGTCTGGACGTCGTCCGTGGCCTGCTGGACACCGCGGCCCGCCTGCTGCGGCCCGGCGGGTGGCTGGCCATCGAGCACGCCGACCAGCAGGGGGCGTCGCTGCCGGCGCTGGTCCGCGCGCACGGCGGCTGGACCGAGGTGGCCGACCACGCCGACCTCGCCGGCCGGCCGCGCTACGCCACGGCTCAGCGCACCGGGCACCACCCCGCCAGGTAGTCGGAGTCCACCTCTTCGCGGCGGGCCACGTGCGGTGGAGCAGACTGCGCACTCGTGCCCGACGTCTTCGACTGCAGTGACCCCGAGCAGCGCGAGCAGGGGCTGACCGCCGCGGCGGTCGCCGTCTCGCGCGGTGAGCTCGTCCTCGTGCCCACCGACACGGTGTACGGCGTCGCCGCCGACGCCTTCACCCCGGCGGCCGTCACCCGGCTGCTGGCCGCCAAGAACCGCGGTCGCAGCATGCCCACACCGGTGCTCATCGGTGAGGCGTCCACCCTGGCCGGCCTGGTGGTGACCGTCCCGAAGGTCGCCCACGCCCTGGCCGAGGCGTTCTGGCCGGGCGGGCTGACCCTGGTGGTCGAGCACGCGCCCTCGCTGGCGTGGGACCTCGGCGACGCGGAGGGCACGGTGGCGGTCCGCCTGCCCGACGACGACGTGGCCCGCGACCTGCTGCGGCGCACCGGCCCGCTGGCGGTCTCCAGCGCCAACCGCTCCGGCCGGCCGGCGGCGACCACCGCGGAGGAGGCGATGGCCCAGCTGGGCGAGCACGCCGCCGTGGTGCTCGACGCCGGGCCGCGGACCGGGAGCGCGGCGAGCACGATCGTCGACTGCACCGCGCCGACCCCGCGGGTGCTCCGGCACGGCGCCATCGACGTCGAGCGGCTGCGCGAGGTCGTGCCCGAGGTCACCGACTAGCGGGCCGGACGCGAGCGCAGTTCACAGCTGTCTGCCAGGGGTGGGGGCGCGGGCACGGGATACCGTGGCGTGTCAGCCGCGTGCCCCGCCCCGGGCGCTGCGGGCGCCGACGTCCCACCACCGCTCTGGAGTGCACCGCGATGACCCGTCCGTCCGGAACGCACACGACGGTCCGCTGATCGCATGCGCGAGTACGCCGTCGTCCTGCTCGCCGCGGGCCTGGTCACCTTCCTGGCGACCCCCGTGGTGCGGGTGGCGGCGGTCCGCTTCAAGGTGATGGCGGCGGTCCGCGACCGCGACGTGCACGTCATCCCCACGCCTCGCGGTGGGGGAGTGGCGATGTACCTGGGGGTGGCCGCCGGCGTGCTGGTCGCCTCGCAGCTGCCGTCGCTGCAACGCAGCTTCGAGTTCAGTTCGCAGACGGTGGCCGTGCTGGTCGCCGGCGGGCTGATCTGCCTGCTCGGGGTGCTCGACGACCGGTTCGGCCTCGACGCGCTCACCAAGCTCACCGGTCAGATCGCCGCGGCCGGGGTGATGGTCCTGCTGGGCGTCCAGCTGGCCTACGTGTTCCTGCCGGTGGCCGACATCGGCACCCTCTCGCTGGGCCCGGACGTCGGGGTGCCGGCCACCGTGCTGCTGACCGTGCTCACGGTCAACGCGCTGAACTTCATCGACGGCCTCGACGGCCTGGCCGCAGGTGTCTCGGCGATCGCGGCCCTGGCGTTCTTCGCCTACAGCTACCACCTGGGCTACATCGGCTACGACGACGTCTCCAGCGCCCCCGCGCTGATCACCGCCGTCCTGGCCGGCGCCTGCCTGGGCTTCCTGCCGCACAACTTCAGCCCGGCGCGGATCTTCATGGGCGACTCCGGGTCGATGCTGGTCGGATTGATGCTCTCCGCGGCCGCGGTCTCGGCCACCGGGCAGACCGACTCGCAGACGCTGGGCTCCGCGGCCAGCCTGCTACCGCTGACCCTCCCGCTGCTGGTGCCGGTCGCGGTGCTCTTCATCCCCTTCATGGACCTGGTCATGGCCGTCGTGCGGCGCAGCATGCGCGGGCAGTCACCGTTCGCGCCGGACAAGATGCACCTGCACCACCGGCTGCTGTCCATCGGTCACTCGCACCGCCGGGCAGTGCTGATCATGTACTTCTGGGCCGCCCTGCTGAGCTTCGGCGCCGTCGCGCTGTCCATCACCGGCGGCACCGTCGAGGTGCTCGTGGTGATCGGTGCGCTGCTGGTCGTCGGGGTGGTCGTCGTCCTCAGCCCGCGCGCCCGGCGGGCCGCGATCGCCGCCCGCCAGGCCGAGCTCGCCGCGATGCGCGAGCGCAGCCGCACCGCTCACCCCGCGACCCGCGCGGCGCGGGGGAGGGGCGCGGCCGAGGTCGTGCCGACGCAGCCCGACGCGGTGCCCACGCGGGCCGGCACGGCCCCGCCGGCGGGGGTGCGCCGGTGACCGCCCCGTCCCCGGGCCGGTCGGCCGTGCCGTGGGACCTGTCGTTCCTGCGGATCGGTGTGCTGGCCACCAGCGTGCTGGCCGCGGTCGCCGCGCTGGTCGTCGGCATCGCGCTGAGCTGGGCGGATGCGCTGACCGTGCTGCTCGGCAGCGCGGTGGTCACCTTCTTCTTCTGCGTCTCCGGGGCGGTGGTCGGCTGGGCCGGCCGGGTCGACGACACCTGGACGCTGCCGGCCGCGCTGGGCACCTTCGGGCTCAAGGCCGTCCTGCTCTTCCCCCTGCTGACGGGGCTGCCGGAGGACGGCTGGCCGGACCGCCGGGTGATGGCCTGGACGGTGGTCGCCGGGGCGCTGCTGTGGAGCGGGGTGCAGCTGCGGTGGGTGTGGACCCGGCAGCTCTACTACGTTCCGCCACCCGCACCGCCGGGTGGGGCCCCAGGTGGGCCGGGCAGCGGACCCGGCGAGGCCCCGACACGCGGCTGATAGTCTCCGTCGCGATGGCCGAGGACCTGCCCGCTCGCGGGGAAGCCCGACCACGACCCGCGAGCCCCGCTCGTCAGCCCAGTGGGGCGGACATGGGCTGGGCGGTCACCGGGACGATGATCTCCGGGATGGCCGTGTGGGGCGGGGTCGGGTGGCTGCTCGACCGGTGGCTGGAGACGATCTTCTTCCTGCCGGTAGGCGTGCTGCTCGGCGTGACGGTGGCCATCTACGTTGTGGTCAAGAAGTACGGCGCGCTCGACCCGGTCCCCGGGCAGCGCACCGGCACCACCCCGGGCGGACGACGGAGCCAGCCCAGGACGCAGAAGGGACGACGGTGACCTCCAGCGCCCACGCGCTCGGCGACGTGCTCGCTGTGGAGAGCGACCCCGGTGGCGGCTTCGTGCCCCCCGGCCTCGGTGAGTTCTTCCCCGAGGCGCTCTTCCAGTTCTCGATCCTCGGCGTCGAGTTCGAGATCACCCGCATCACGCTGCTGCTGTGGATCGCGACCGCGGCGATGATCGCCTTCCTGGTCGCCACGGTCCGCAACCCGCAGATCGTGCCGGGGAAGCTCCAGTACCTCGGGGAGAGCGGCTACTCGTTCGTCCGCGACGGGATCGCCCGTGATGTGGTCGGGCCCAAGGGCCTGCCGTTCGCGCCGTTCCTCGCCTCGCTCTTCTTCTTCATCCTGGCGAACAACCTGATGGCGATCATCCCGTTCGCGCAGATCTCCCCGATGTCGCGGTTCGCCTTCCCGCTGGTGCTGGCGCTCATCTGCTGGGTCGTCTACATCGCGGTCGGCATCAAGAACCAGGGGTTCGTGCCCTACTTCCGGGACATCGCCTTCCTGCCCGGCGTGCCCAAGCCGATGTACGTCCTGATCACCCCGCTCGAGCTGCTGCAGAACTTCATCGTGCGGCCGTTCACGCTGGCGATCCGGCTCTTCGCAAACATGTTCGCCGGCCACATGCTGCTGGTGACGTTCGCGCTGGGAGCCACCTACCTGCTCACCGTCGGCAACTTCTCGGCCGTCTTCGGGCCGCTGTCGGCGCTGATGGCGATCGTGATGACCTTCTTCGAGCTGCTGGTGATCTTCCTGCAGGCCTACGTCTTCACGATGCTGATGGGCACCTACCTCAACGGCTCGGTCGAGGCCGCGCACTGACCTCGGCATCCCCGGATCGACGGGGTCGCCGCTCGCCGCGAGCGGGCGACCTGCGACGATCCTGCTGACTGCACCACCCGCACGACCTGCACCACCTGCACGGCCCCGCCAGCCGCCCGGTGTCCACCGGGCGACGACACAGGAGGAACACCCCGCGATGATGGACGTACTCGCAGAGATCAACGGCAGCATCGGTTCGGTCGGCTACGGCATCGCCACGATCGGCCCCGGCATCGGTGTGGGTCTGGTCTGGGCCGCGTACATCCAGGCCACCGCCCGTCAGCCCGAGTCGGCCGGCCTGACCCGTACCTACGCCTTCCTCGGCTTCGCCCTCGCCGAGGCGCTGGCCCTGATCGGCTTCGTCGCCCCCCTCGTCTACGGCACCGGCGCCTGATCCTGGACTCCTCGACGAGTCCGGTCACTGACACTCAGACAGGGACGATGTGAGCATGAGCATCCTGGCCGCGGAGAGCCAAAACCCGCTCCTCCCGCCGTTGGGCGAGATCATCATCGGGCTGATCGCCTTCGCGGTCCTCCTGTTCGTGATGATCAAGCTCGTCGCCCCCCGCTTCGAGCAGGTCTTCCAGGCCCGCCGCGAGGCGATCGAGGGCGGGATCGAGCGGGCCGAGGCGATGCAGGCCGAGGCCAAGGCGGCGCTGGAGCAGTACCGCGCCCAGCTGGCCGAGGCCCGTACCGAGGCGGCGCAGATCCGCGACGCCGCGCGCGCCGAGGGACAGCGCATCATCGAGGAGCTCCGGGCCCAGGCCCAGGAGGAGTCCGCGCGGATCGTCGCCCGCGGCGAGGAGCAGCTCGCTGCCTCCCGTCAGCAGGTGGTCACCGAGCTGCGCGGCCAGATCGGCACGCTCGCAGTCGACCTGGCCGGCCGGGTCGTCGGTGAGTCCCTCGCCGACGACGCGCGCCGCAGCGGCACCGTCGACCGGTTCCTGGACGACCTGGACGGCATGACCGCCACGTCCGGGGGCACTCGCTGATGCACGCCGCCAGTCGGGCCGCTCTGGAGGCCTCCCGAGCGCAGCTGGAGCAGCACACCGCGGGGGCGCGCAGTCGCACCCGTGGTGAGTCGCTGCTGTCGCTGGCCGACGAGCTGTTCGCCGTGGCGCACCTGCTCGACGGCCAGGTCACCCTCCGGCGTGCGCTGTCCGACCCGTCCGTCCGCCCGGACGACCGGGCCGGGCTGGCTCGCCGGCTGCTGTCCGCCCAGCTCGGTGCCACCGCCCTCGACGTCGTCGAGACGGTGGCCCGGCAGCGGTGGTCCCGGCCGCTGGACCTCGTCGAGGCCACCGAGACCCTGGCGACGGAGGCCGCGCTCGACGCGGCCGACGCCCGCGGGGAGCTCGACGGCGTCGAGGACGAGCTGTTCCGGTTCGGCCGCATCGTGGCCGCGGACGGGCAGCTGGCCCGGATCCTCGGTGACCGCTCGGCCCCCCGGGCGGGGAAGCTGGAGCTGCTGGACCGGCTGCTGGCCGGGAAGGTCAGCCCGGTGACGGAGCGGCTGCTGCGGAACTCGCTGACCAGCTCGCACGTCTTCAATGCGGAGAACGAGGTCGAGCGACTGTCCACGGTCGCCGCCCACCGGCGTGGCCGGTCGGTCGCGTCCGTGATCAGCGCCGTCCCGCTCACCGAGCCCCAGCAGCGGCGGCTCGTCACCGCCCTCGAACGGATCTACGGGCGCACCATGGGGCTGCAGGTCCAGATCGACCCGGGAGTCCTCGGTGGGCTGGTCATCCGGGTCGACGATGAGGTCATCGACGGCAGCATCGCCCACCGCCTCGAGGCCGCCGGCCGGCGGCTGGCCGGCTGACCGCCACGGCCTGCCGCGTACACCCGGCCCGCCGCACCACCCACAGACACCAGCAGAAGAGGACGCGAGAGCCATGGCCGAGCTGACGATCTCCGCGGACGAGATCCGCAGTGCCATCCAGAACTACGTCACCGAGTACACCCCGGACGTCTCCCGGGAAGAGGTCGGGGTCGTCACCGAGTCCGGAGATGGCATCGCCCGGGTCGAGGGCCTGCCCTCGGTCATGACCAACGAGCTGCTCGAGTTCGAGGGCGGCGTGCGCGGCCTGGCGCTGAACCTCGACACCCGCGAGGTCGGTGTCGTCATCCTCGGTGACTTCGCCGGCATCGAGGAGGGCCAGACGGTCCGCCGGACCGGTGAGGTCCTCTCCGTGCCCGTCGGTGACGGCTACCTCGGCCGGGTCGTCGACCCGCTCGGCAACCCCATCGACGGCGCCGGCCCGATCGAGACCACCACCCGCCGCGCCCTCGAGCTGCAGGCGCCCACCGTGGTGCAGCGGCAGTCGGTGCACGAGCCGATGCAGACCGGCATCAAGGCGATCGACGCCATGACGCCCATCGGCCGGGGCCAGCGTCAGCTGATCATCGGTGACCGGCAGACCGGCAAGTCCGCGATCGCGCTGGACACGATCATCAACCAGAAGCAGGCCTGGGCGACCGGCGACCCGAAGCAGCAGGTCCGCTGCATCTACGTCGCTGTGGGCCAGAAGGGCTCCACGATCGCGGCCACCCGGGCCGCGCTCGAGGACGCCGGCGCGATGGAGTACACGACCATCGTCGCCGCCCCGGCCTCCGAGGCCGCCGGCTTCAAGTACATCGCCCCCTACACCGGCTCGGCCATCGGCCAGCACTGGATGTACGAGGGCAAGCACGTCCTGATCGTCTTCGACGACCTGTCCAAGCAGGCCGAGGCCTACCGCGCCGTGTCGCTGCTGCTGCGCCGTCCGCCGGGCCGCGAGGCCTACCCCGGCGACGTCTTCTACTTGCACTCCCGCCTGCTCGAGCGTTGTGCGAAGCTCAACGACGAGCTGGGTGCGGGGTCGATGACCGGCCTGCCGCTCATCGAGACCAAGGGCAACGACGTCTCGGCGTACATCCCGACCAACGTCATCTCCATCACCGACGGGCAGATCTTCCTCGAGACCGGTCTGTTCAACTCCGGTGTGCGCCCGGCGATCAACGTGGGCATCTCGGTGTCCCGCGTGGGTGGGTCGGCGCAGATCAAGGCGATGAAGTCCGTCGCCGGCCGGCTCCGCCTGGACCTGGCGCAGTTCCGTGAGCTGGAGGCCTTCTCCTCCTTCTCCTCGGACCTCGACGCCTCCAGCCGGGCCACCCTGGACCGCGGTCAGCGGCTGGTCGAGCTCCTCAAGCAGGGGCAGTACTCGCCGTACCCGGTGGAGCGCGAGGTCGTCTCGCTGTGGCTGGGCACCACCGGCAAGCTGGACCGGGTCCCGGTCAGCGACGTGCGCCGGTTCGAGTTGGAGTTCCTGGACTTCATCGCCCGGGGCGACAACACCGTCTTCGACGACATCCGCAACAGCAAGGTGCTCAGCGACGACACGGTGAGCAGCCTGGAGCGGGCGGTGGACAGCTTCTACGGGCAGTTCACCACCGGTGAGGGCGAGTCGCTGCAGGTCAACGAGCCGGAGGTCGAGTCCCTGGACGCGAGCGAGCGCGGCCAGGAGACCGTCCGGGTCAAGCGGAGCTCCTGACGTGGCCGGTAGCCTGCGCGCGCTGCGGCGCCGGATCCGCTCCACGCGGTCGACGAAGAAGATCTTCTCGGCGCAGGAGCTGATCGCCGGTGCCCGCATCGTGCGTGCCCAGGCTCGGGTGGAGGCCTCCAAGCCGTACTCCCGGGAGATCACCCGGGTGCTCTCGGCGCTGGCGGGATCCGCCAGCCTGGACCACCCGCTGCTCACCGAGCGGGAGAACCCGCGGCGGGTGGCGGTCCTGGTGATCACCTCCGACCGGGGGTTCGCCGGCTCGTACAACGTCAACGTCCTGCGGCGTACCGAGGAGCTCCTCGGCCTGCTGCGGGACGAGGGCAAGGAGCCGCTGCTGTACGTCGTCGGCCGCAAGGGCGAGACGTACTACCGGTTCCGCGACCGCGACCTCGAGGACAGCTGGACCGGCTTCTCCGAGCAGCCCGGGTACGAGAACGCCCAGGAAGTTGGCTCCACCCTCATCGAGGCGTTCACCGCCGGTGAGGACGACGCCGATGGCGGAGCAGGCGACGACGGCGTGCTGGGCGTCGACGAACTGCACATCGTCTACACCGAGTTCCGCTCGCTGCTGTCCCAGGTGCCCGTCGCCAAGCGGATGGCACCGCTGGTCGTCGAGGAGGTCGACGACCTCGAGGAGGAGCAGTCCACCAACGGCTCCGAGCCGGTGGCCTCCTACGAGTTCGAGCCCTCCCCGGAGCAGCTGCTCGACGCCCTGTTGCCCAAGTACGTCACCACCCGCATCTACGCGGCGATGCTGGAGGCCGCGGCCTCGGAGTCGGCGTCGCGGCGGCGGGCGATGAAGTCCGCCTCGGACAACGCCGAGGAGCTGGCCAAGAACCTGTCGCGCCAGGCCAACCAGGCCCGGCAGGCGGAGATCACCCAGGAGATCAGCGAGATCGTCGGCGGCGCCGACGCACTGGTCTCCGCGGGCCAGGACGACTGAGCCCCGCACCCGTTCCACCGTCCCCGGCGGCGGCGCAGACCGCCGCCGCCGGGGACACTGAAGACGTAGGACCACCGAGCCCGAGGGCAGGAGAGCAGCACAGATGACCGTCACCGAGGACCGTCCGACCACCCGGGAGACGACCGGCTCCGGCCGCGTCGTCCGGGTCACCGGGCCGGTCGTCGACGTCGAGTTCCCCCGCGACGCGATGCCCGACCTGTTCAACGCGCTGAAGGTCGACGTCACCCTGGCCGACCTCCGCAAGACGCTGACCCTCGAGGTCGCCCAGCACCTGGGCGACAACGTGGTCCGCACCATCTCCATGGCCCCGACCGACGGCCTGGTCCGCGGGGCGCCGGTCACCGACACCGGCTCGGCGATCTCCGTGCCCGTCGGCGAGGCCGTCACCGGCCACGTGTTCAACGCGCTCGGCGAGTGCCTGGACACCCCCGGCTACGGCGAGGACGCCCCGCACTGGACGATCCACCGGCACGCGCCGAAGTTCGACCAGCTCGAGGGGCGCACCGACCTGCTCGAGACCGGCATCAAGGTCATCGACCTGCTCACGCCCTACGTGCGTGGCGGGAAGATCGGTCTGTTCGGTGGCGCCGGCGTGGGCAAGACGGTCCTCATCCAGGAGATGATCCGTCGCGTCGCCCAGGAGTTCGGTGGCGTCTCGGTCTTCGCGGGAGTGGGGGAGCGGACCCGCGAGGGCAACGACCTCATCACCGAGATGACCGAGTCCGGCGTCATCAACTCGACCGCGCTGGTCTTCGGCCAGATGGACGAGCCGCCGGGCACCCGGCTGCGGGTCGCGCTCTCGGCGCTGACCATGGCGGAGTACTTCCGCGACGAGGCCGACCAGGACGTGCTGCTCTTCATCGACAACATCTTCCGGTTCACCCAGGCCGGCTCGGAGGTCTCCACGCTGCTCGGCCGCATGCCGTCCGCGGTGGGCTACCAGCCGACCCTGGCCGACGAGATGGGCACGCTGCAGGAGCGGATCACCTCCACCCGCGGCCGGTCGATCACCTCGATGCAGGCGATCTACGTGCCTGCCGACGACATCACCGACCCGGCGCCGCACACCACGTTCGCCCACCTCGACGCGACGACCGTGCTCTCCCGGCCCATCTCTGAGAAGGGCATCTACCCGGCCGTCGACCCGCTGGACTCCACCAGCCGGATCCTCGACCCGCAGTACATCGGGCAGGAGCACTACGACATCGCCCGCGAGGTGCAGCGGATCCTGCAGCGCTACCAGGAGCTGCAGGACATCATCGCGATCCTCGGCATCGACGAGCTCGGTGAAGAGGACAAGGTCACCGTCAACCGGGCCCGTCGCATCGAGCGCTTCCTGTCGCAGAACATGTTCGTCGCCGAGGCGTTCACCGGTCAGCCGGGCTCCTACGTCCCGCTGTCGGAGACGCTGCAGGCCTTCAAGGCGGTCGCGGCCGGCGAGTACGACCACGTCCCGGAGCAGGCCTTCTTCATGTGCGGTGGCCTCGAGGACCTCGAGCGGAACTTCGACAAGCTCAAGAAGAGCTGAGGAAGGACCACCCTTCCCCCCACGCCTCGCAGGCTCGGCGCGGGTCCCTGGAGGGTGGCCGTTCCATCAGGTCAGCAGCGGCCGGGTCTCCCTTCGGGGAGGCCCGGCCGCTGTCGTCCCGCCCCAGCGGACGGTGACGACGCGCGGCGGCGGACCGCCCGATCGGGTGGTGTCCGCACCGGGGCCTCAAGGAACCGTCCGGACGTGACGACGATGGTGCGAGAGCGCCCGACCAGCGGGTGCGGCACTCGGGAGTTCGGCTCGTGCACAGGTGGGACCTCGCAGGACCGCTGCGACGGGTGGGTGGGGACACGGAGCCGGGGAACCAGCGCACGCCGCTGCCCGCCGACGCCCTGGAGTGGAGCTGGCCGCCCTACGCGCCGGTCGAGGGTCGTTCCTTCAGCGACGAGGAGTGGGCTCCACCCTCGGTCGTCTGGCACCCCCAGGTGCGGCTGGGCCGCTGGACCGTCGTCTACCGCCGCAGCGCCTGACGAGGTCGAAGGACCCTCCTGCCCCCCCGCCACTCGGTCCGCTCGTGGCGGGCCCTGCAGGGGGGCCGGTCCGTGTCGGCAGCGGGGCCGTGGGGCCGTTGACGAGGTGCCGCCACGGCTGCAGTTAGAGTGGAGCCGACCCGTCGCCGCGTCCAGCCGGACCGGTGGCCCGCACCGCCGGCTGACCGCCGGCCCGGTGACCCCCGAGGAGTGTCGTGGCGACCCTGCAGGTCGAGCTCGTGGCCGTGGAGCGGATGATCTGGTCCGGCGAGGCCACCCGGGTGATCGCGCGGACCACCGAAGGCGAACTCGGGGTGCTGGCCGGCCATGCGCCGCTGCTCGGCGAACTGGCCCCCGGCGGGGTCGTCCGCATCCAGCAGGAGTCCGGCGAGGAGCTCGTCGTCGCCGCGCACGGGGGCTTCCTCTCCATCACCGGCCAGGGTGTCTCCATCCTCGCCGAGACCGCGGAGTTCGCGAACGAGATCGACGTCGAGCGGGCGCGTGAGGCGCTGCGCCGCGCCCAGCAGGCCGGGGACGACCCCGAGGCGGTCGCGGCCGCACGTCGCGCGCAGTCCCGGCTGCGGGCCGCCGGCCAGGACGCCTGATCGCCCGGACCACTCCCTCGCGCCCGCCAGCCCCGCCCCGGTGACCACCCTCGTCCTGGTCGTCGCCGGCGTGCTGCTGGTGGCGCTGATCGCCGCCTTCTTGCTGCGCCGCCGGTTCCTGCTCTCCGGGCTGGGCGCGGTGACGATGTGGCTGCGACCTCCCGACGCCGGTCGCTGGGCGCTCGGCGTCGCCTGGTACTCCGGTGACACCCTGCTCTGGTACCGGGCGCTCTCCCTCTCCGTGCGGCCCAACCGGCGGCTGTGCCGCGGGGAGTTCCGGGTCGACGCGCGGCGCCGCCCGGACCAGGGCGACCTGGCCCTGCCGGCCGAGAGCGTGGTGCTGACCTGCCGCACCGGCGCGGGCCCGCAGGAACTGGCCATGGACCCCTCGACGGTGACCGGCTTCCTGTCCTGGATCGAGTCCGCCCCGCCGGTCGACCGATAGAGGACCCCCGTGCCCCCCACCGCTCGCAAGCTCGCGGCGGGGCCCTGCACGGGGGCCGTTCCAGACTGACGTCAGCGCGTCGTCAGTCAGTCGCGCGGGCCTCGCGCTGGGCGTGGGCGCCGCTGTGCGCGCCGGGCTGCCACAGCACGTCGCCGTCCGGGTTCGCCCGCCGGGCCAGGATGAACAGCAGGTCCGAGAGCCGGTTCAGGTAGCGGGCGGTCTCGGCGTTGGTGTGCTCGGCGTCGACCTCCAGCAGCGCCCACACGCTCCGTTCGGCCCGCCGGGCCACCGTGCGGGCCTGGTGCAGCAGCGCGGCCAGCGGTGTGCCGCCGGGCAGCACGAACGAGGTGAGCGCGGGCAGCTGCGCGTTGTGCTCGTCGCACGCCGCCTCCAGCCGCTCGGTGTACGCGCCGGTGATCCGCAGCGGCGGGTGCGCGGGCTCCGCGACCACCGGCGTGGACAGGTCGGCGCCGACGTCGAAGAGGTCGTTCTGCACCGAGCTCAGCAGCGCGGCCACCTCGGGGGCGGGGGAGCCCAGGGCCAGCGCGACGCCCAGCACGCTGTTGGTCTCGTCGACGTCGGCGTAGGCGATCAGCCGGCGGTCGGTCTTGGTCACCCGGGACATGTCGCCCAGGTGCGTCTGGCCGGCGTCACCGGTGCGGGTGTAGATGCGGGTCAGCCGGACGGTCATGGTCAGGAGCCTAGAAGACGAGCCCTGCTGCCCCCACCGCTCGCAGGCTCGCGGTGGGGCCGTGCAGCAGGGCCGCCGTAGGGTGTTCCGGTGGAGTGCTTCGAGGTGACCGGCGGGACGTCGCTGCGCGGCCGGGTCCGGGTCACCGGCGCGAAGAACAGCGCCCTCAAGCTGATGGCCGCCGCCCTGCTCGCCCCGGGGCGGACCACGCTCGACGAGGTGCCCGACATCCTCGACGTGGAGATCATGGGCGAGGTGCTGCGCCGGCTGGGCTGCGACGTCAGCTACGAGCGGTACCCGGCGCGCGAGGGGGAGAGCCGCAGCGGGGGTGGCCGCGTGCTCATCGACGTCCCGGAGCAGCCCTCCAGCGAGACCGACTACGACCTGGTGCGCCGGATGCGCGCCTCGATCAGCGTCCTCGGCCCGCTGGTCGCCCGGCTGGGCACCGCCAAGGTCGCGCTCCCCGGGGGCGACGCGATCGGCTCCCGCGGGCTGGACATGCACGTCGCCGGCCTCGAGCGGCTGGGCGCCAGGGTGGTCAACGAGCACGGCTTCCTGATCGCCACCGCCCCGACGCTGGTCGGCACCTCCATCTGGCTGGACTTCCCGTCGGTGGGCGCCACCGAGAACCTGGTGATGGCCGCCGCCCTGGCCCAGGGCACCACGGTGGTCGACAACGCGGCCCGCGAGCCGGAGATCGTCGACCTGTGCCGGATGCTCACCGCGATGGGCGCCCGGATCGAGGGCGCCGGCACCTCCACGATCACCGTCGAGGGGGTCACCGAGCTCCGCCCCGTCGAGTACACGACGGTGCCCGACCGGATCGTCGCCGGCACGTGGGCGATCGGGGCGGTGATGACCCGTGGCGACGTCCTGGTGGAACGCGCGGTCGCCGACCACCTCGCCGTGCCGCTGGAGAAGCTGGTCGCGGCCGGGGCGACCGTCGAGACCCGGCCCGACGGCGTGCGGGTCGCGATGGACGACCGGCCCCGCGGGCTCGACATCGTCACGCTGCCCTTCCCGGGGTTCCCCACCGACCTGCAGCCGATGGCGGTCGCGCTGGCCGCGGTGTCCACGGGCACCGCGCTGATCACCGAGAACGTCTTCGAGGGCCGGTTCATGTTCGTCAACGAACTGGTCCGGCTCGGCGCGGACGTGCGGATCGACGGCCACCACGCGGTGGTCCGGGGCCGGGAGCGGCTGTCCAGCGCTCCGGTGCTGGCCACCGACATCCGTGCCGGCGCCGGCCTGGTGCTGGCCGGCCTGCTCACCGACGGGGTGACCGAGGTGCAGGACGTGCACCACATCGACCGCGGCTACCCGGCGTTCCTGGAGCAGTTGCGCGGCGTCGGGGTGCAGATCGAGCGGACCGAGCGGCCGGGCTGACCGGCGATCGGCCCTCGCGCGGGGGCCTGGGTCGAGCGGAGCGAGGTCCGGGCGGCGTGGGGGTCCTGCGTCACTGCCCGTGGAACGACAGCGCCAGCGCACGGGCGCGCGGCAGGTCCTCGGGGAAGACCAGCACGTCGGAGCGGTGGGCGGCGGGGTGCCGGATCGTCGAGCGGATGCCGGCGTCGGAGAGCACCGCCCGGAAGGCCAGCGCCGACTCCCGGCGGGTCATCGTCGCCACCGGGGTGAGCAGCTCCTCGGCCCGGCGCGGCTTCGACGAGGTGTCCGAGGCGAAGGCCCAGCGCAGGAACAGCCCGATCAGCGCCAGCCCGACCAGCGCGATGGCCGGCCCGACGAGGAAGTGCAGGCTCCCGGCGTCGATCGGCACGTCGACCTCCCCGCTGGACCGGGCCGGCCCGCCACCGGCTCGCGACCGAGTCTGCCACTGCCGCCGTGCACGCGACCCGTGGTCACCGGCCGGCGGCGTCACAGCCGGACGACGACGCCCTCGGTGGCGCTGCGGCGGGCGGCGTCGAGCACGGTGAGGCTGGCGACGGCGTCCCGGGGCTCCACCGGCACCAGCCCGAGGCCGCGCACCGCTGCGGCGAACGCCGGGTAGAAGGTGTCCCAGGCGCCGGGCAGCGTCGGCACCCGGTCCTCGTGGTCGCCGCGCCGGACCCGGCCCCAGCGCTCCTCGGGCTCGGCGCCCCAGTCGGTGCCCAGGGTGGCCGGGGTCTGCCCGGCGAGCAGCGCGTCCTCCTGGCCGTCCATCGGCCCACCGACGACGTAGCTGCCGGTGGTGCCGGTGACCCGGAACCGGTCACCGGGTGCGCCCTCGCTCCAGCTGCCGGCGAGATGCGAGCGGGCGCCGTTCGCGTGGGTCAGGGCGACGAAGACGTCGTCGTCCAGGCCGTTCCCGCGGACCCGCCACTCGGCGTAGACCGACGTGACCGGGCCGAGCAGCACCAGCGCCTGGTCGACCAGGTGGCTGCCGAAGTCCAGCAGCGTGCCGCCGCCGGCTGGTCCGGGACCGGCCTCGGGGGCGAAACGTTCGAAGCGGGACTCGAACCGGGTGATCGTGCCCAGCGTCCCCGCCTCGGCCAGCGCCCGGACGGTGCGGAAGTCGGAGTCCCAGCGCCGGTTCTGGTACGGCGACAGCGCCAGGCCCAGCCGTTCGGCCCGCTCGGCGCTGGCCCGCGCTGCGGCGGCGTCGAGCGCGAAGGGCTTGTCGCACACGACCGCCAGGCCCAGCTCCAGCGCCTGGTCGGTCAGGGCGCTGTGGGTGTCCGCGGGCGTCGAGATCGCCACCGCCTCCGCCCCGGCGGCGCGCAGCTCGGCCAGCGAACCGAACGTCGCCGTCCCCGGGTGCTCGCGGGCGACGAGCTCCCGCCGTTGCGCCGAGGAGGTGACGACCCCGACCAGGTCGACCTCCGCCGCGGCCGCGAGCAGCGGCGCGTGGAAGTACCGGCCGCCGAAGCCGTACCCCACCAGCCCGAACCGAACGGGTTCCACCACGGTGCTCCTCACCTCGACGACGCGTGCGGTGATCCTCTCCTGCCGGGCCCCGGGAGCGGCGGGCGGCTCAGAGCAGGGGCGCCGGGCGGCCGAACAGGTGTCCCTGGCCGCGGCACACGCCCAGGCGCCGGAGGGACTCGACCTCGGCGGGCTCCTCGACCCCCTCCGCCACCAGGACGGCGCCCGTGGCAGCCGCGAAGCTGACCATCGCGGTGACCAGGGCCTGCTTCGCCGGGTCGCGGTGCAACCCGGCGACGAGCGCGATGTCCAGCTTGACGACGTCGGGGTGCAGCCGCAGCACGTGCCGGAGGCTGGCGTACCCGGCGCCGGCGTCGTCGACGGTCAGCCCGATGCCGGCCTCGCGCAGGCAGTGGAGGCCCCGTTCCAGGGCGTCGTAGTCGTCGACCGGGCTGTGCTCGGTGACCTCGACCGCGAGGTCGAGGTGCCGGTGGTCGAGCAGCAGGCCGGTCACCGACCGGCACAGCAGCGCCTGCGGGGAGAGGTTGAGCCCCAGCGGTCGGCCCGCCGGCAGGCGCGGGGCGACGGCGAGCGCGGCGCGGGCGGCCAGCTCCTCCAGTTCGACCCCCAGTCCTGCCGCGGCCGCGGCGCTGAACAGCGCCGCTGGTCCGTCCTCGACGTCGGGGAACCGGGCCAGCGCCTCGTACGCCACGGTCGCTCCGGTGGCCAGGTCGACGATCGGCTGGACGTGGGTGACGACCGCGCCCTCGCTGAGCACCTCGCGCACCCGCTCGGCGGGGTCGGCCGGGGGCTCGGGCAGCGGCTCGGCCAGCCGGTCGGCGATGAGGTCGGCCAGCAGCTCCAGGGTGCGGGCGGCCGCGCCGTCCAGGTGGGCGCCATCGTCCTGGCTGACGCAGCAGAGCATGCCGACGGGACGGCCGTCCGGGCTGCGCACCGGCGCGCCCACGTAGGAGCCGATGCCGAGATCGGTGGTGACGGCCAGGTCGCGCGTCTCGGGACGCCGACGGGCACCGGTGACCACCGGGGGGAGCTGCCCGTTGAGCACCCGCACGCAGAACGAGCCCTCCAGCGAGGGCTCCATCCCCTCGTGCACGTGCACGGTGTCCAGCGCGCCGGTGGCGGCCCGGATCTGCTGGGTGCTCTCGGTGAACGTCGACATCCAGGCCACGTCCATGCCCAGCCGGGTGCGCGCCGCGTCGAGCACGCGGTGCAGCCAGGCGGGGGACAGGGCGACGGTCGGCGTCGGCGGGCTCCCGGTCACCTCCGCAGTGTCGCGCACCACACCCGGTGACGGAACGTCCTGGTCCTGATTGCCTCGGCGGGTCGTCCGACCGGTGCACGAGCGCCTGCACCAGTTCGCCCAGCGCCGCCAGTCCCAGGCCAGCCGGCCGACATGCCCGGCGTCGACGGCGACCTGCGCAGGCCGCAGCCGTCCGCCGTCTGACCTGCGGGCCCCGCGCAGCGAGCCCGGTCCGGCGGTGGTCCACCGGGTCGGGCTCAGCGCAGCAGCGGGCCGAACCGGACGTCGACGCCGGGGGAGAACAGCACGCTGTCCGGGGTGCCGGTGGTGCCCGGCAGCCCGGTCGCGGCCAGCAGTGACTCCTCCAGGCAGACCAGCTCCGCGTGCCGCAGCGGCCACTCGGGGTGCTCGTTGGGCCAGTAGACCGGCCCACGCCGACCCGGCCGGTGCAGCCCCCAGCGGGCGGTGAGGAACCGGGCCAGTGCGTCGTCCCCGGCCACGGGGTCCCCGATCCGCACCTCGATCCGGCTCTCCGCCGGCCGCGGGCCCGGCCAGCGGCGGGTGGAGGTGTAGCGGACGAGGTCGCCGGTGCGCGCGACGCGCATCCGCGACCACAGGTAGGGCAGCCGGGCCACCCAGCGGGCGGCGAGCACCGGCAGCAGCCGCTCGGCGTCCAGCGACCGGAAGACCACGCCCCGGCGACCGGCGGCGTCGACCGAGTACAGCCGCACGTTGGTCTCGGCGAACGTGCCGAGGTACGGCAGGCCGGGGCTGCCGAACACGCCGATGCGGAGCATCCGGAAGGGCACCAGCCCGACGTAGGTGGCGCCCTCGTGCACGTCGGGCACGGTGCCGGCCGGCAGCAGCGGTGCGACGACCGCCGGGTCGACCGCCCAGTGCAGGAAGGTGAGGTCCCGCCAGCCCTGGGTGGAGATGGCGCGCAGGACCGGCCGCGGGCTGGTCGCTGTCGACGGTTCGGGATCGGCCACGGTGTCCAGCCTCCCCGGTCGGGGGCTCAGACGGGCAGCGGGAGGTCGCGGTAGGTCCGGCCGGCGAGCCAGCCCCAGCCGCCGTCGTCGGTGAGCGGGGCCTCGGTCCACACCCATCCGCCGTCGGGAGCGCGGGTGAAGGGCTGCAGGTCGAAGGAGAGGCGCAGCTCGTCGGTGACCGTGCGGCCCAGGTTGTGCGCCAGCAGGACGACCGTGACGCCGGTCCAGCCGAACCGCCGGCCGGTGCACCCGGCCAGTCCCGCGGCCACCTCGGGGGCCGGCACCACCAGCTGCAGGGTGAGGCACCGCTGGTGCGGACCGGGGTGCTGGCCGCCGCGGCGCGGGGGGAGGGGCAGCGACCCGGGATCGCGGAACCGGCCGCGGGAGGCGCGGCCCGGCTCCACCAGCGCCGGGGTGACGCCGTGGTTCTCCACCTCGAGCAGCACCTCGAAGCGGACGTCGCCGTCGCCGCGGGAGGCCAGCACGTCGGCCACCCGCACCGACACGGCCGGCGCCGTCGCGTCCAGGGCGGCCCGGGAGGTCGTCACGCTCGGGGACAGGGCAGCCGCGGGCCGCGCCCCGGCGTAGGCCACCAGCAGCCCCAGGACCGGGGGAGCGGCGGTGACCACGGCGGTGAGCACCCGGTCGTCGAGGACGACGGCCAGCGGTGCGGCGACCAGCAGCTGAGCGGCGACGACGCCGAGCAGCAGCTGCTCGCGCCGGGAACCGTCCAGCAGGGTGGTCGGTCGCCGCACGGCTCGACCCTGGCAGCCCGCGGCGACCGGGTGCCCTCGACACGCCCGGCGCGGAGCGGTGGTGCCGCCGAGGTCACGCCGTCAGGTCGGCGCACCCCTGCTCGTGCGGCAGCAGCGGCCGGAAGGTGACCGACCACCGGGTGCCGTCGGCGCCCACCCACGGGGTCTGCGTGGTGGCCTCCCGGGCGGCGGCGGCCACCGCGGTGGCCTGCTCTCCGTCGACGGTCAGGCAGGTCACCCCCGGCGCGATCGGCTCACCCGGCAGCGCCGGCCCGGGCCACTCCCGCTCCGGTGAGGCCGCGTCCTCCGGGGCGGCAGGGTCGTCGGCCGGTTCGGTCCAGGGGCGCACCAGGGCCGCGACGGCGGTCGGCTCGTACTGCTCCGCCTCGCCCACCGCGTCCGCGCCGAGGGTGGCGGTCAGGTCGGTGAGGGCGTCGCGCAGGTCGGCGAGCCGGGCGCGGGCCTCCTGCTGGTCCTCGGTCAGCCCGCTGTCGGGCCAGTCGCGCCCCTCGGCCAGGGCGTAGGCCTCCCGGACGAAGGTCCCGTCGGCGGTGTGCAGGGTGAACCGGGTGCTGGTGGCGTCGGCCACCGGCGGCGAGCCGAGGTCGCCGTCCTCCGCGAGCCCGGCGTCCAGCGCCCGCTGGGCCAGCTCCCGCACGGCGTCCGGGTCGATCTGCTGCACCTGCACGTTGGGCCAGGCGGGGCCCGGGTAGACCGCCACGACCGGGCCCTCGGTGATCACCCGGCCGTCGGCGTACACGGCCACCACCGGCAGCCGGGCGGCGAGCATCTCCGGGGTGGTGAACCCGCCGGTCTGCTCGACCGCCAGCACCAGCGCGTCGGCGGCCTCCGGCAGCTCCGGGCCGGGGCTGGGGGAGGACGTGGACGGCGGCGCGCCGGCGCTGCCGCCCTGCGCGCAGGCGGCGAGCACGGTCAGCAGGGCGGCGAGGGCGGTCGCGCGGACCGCGGTGATCAGGCGCACGCCACCAGGACGAAGGGGGCGGGCGGTCGGTTCCACGGCCCGGTAGCGTCGCCGACCGTGCGTCTGGTCATTGCCCGCTGCTCCGTCGACTACATCGGGCGGCTCACCGCCCACCTGCCGCCCGCCCTGCGGCTGCTGCTGGTCAAGGCCGACGGGTCGGTGTCCATCCACGCCGACGACCGGGCCTACAAGCCGCTGAACTGGATGAGCCCGCCGTGCTCGCTCAAGGAGGAGCTGACCGACGGCGCGGGCATCTGGACGGTCACCAACAAGGCCGGCGAGCAGCTGATCATCACCATCGAGTCGGTGGAGCACGACTCCCGGCACGAACTCGGCGTCGACCCGGGCCTGCAGAAGGACGGCGTCGAGGCCGACCTGCAGCGGCTGCTGGCGATGCACGTGGAGACCTTCGGCGCGGGCTGGTCGCTGGTGCGCCGGGAGTACCCGACCGCGATCGGCCCGGTCGACCTGCTCTGCCGGGACGCCGACGGCACGACGGTGGCGGTGGAGATCAAGCGGCGCGGGGAGATCGACGGGGTCGAGCAGCTCACCCGCTACCTGGAGCTGCTCAACCGCGACCCGCTGCTCGCCCCGGTCAAGGGCGTGTTCGCCGCCCAGGAGATCAAGCCGCAGGCCCGGGTGCTCGCCACCGACCGGGGCATCGACTGCCTCACCGTCGACTACGCCGTCCTCAAGGGCACCGACGACCCCTCCGCCCGGCTCTTCTGAGGAAGGACCCCTCGAAGGGCCTCCCTGCAGGGCGCCCGGATCGCCGAGCGGTGGTCGCTGAGGTGCCGGGTGGGAGACTCCGACGGTCACCGGACGAGAGGACGGCAGCGTGGCCAGGGAACTGACCGAGGTCGGCGTCGTGGGGCTGGGCATCATGGGCGCCGGCATCGCCGAGGTGCTCGCCCGCGCCGGCCTGTCGGTGACCGCCGTCGACGTGACCGACCAGGCGCTGGAGCGGGGGCGGGCGCACGTCGAGACCTCCACCGGCAAGGCGGTCGCCCGCGGCCGCCTCGACCCGGCCGACCGGGACGCCGTCCTGTCCCGGATCCGCTTCACCACCGCGATGGACGAGCTCGCCGTCGCCGGGCTCGTCGTGGAGGCCGTGCCCGAGCGGCTGGAGCTGAAGACGTCGGTGCTGGCCACGCTGGACCGGGTCTGCCCGCCGGGGACGATCCTGGCCACCAACACCTCCAGCCTGTCGGTCACCGAGCTCGCCGTGACCACCGGCCGCCCGGGCAGGGTCGTCGGGATGCACTTCTTCAACCCGGCGCCGGTGATGAAGCTGGTCGAGGTGGTGCGCACCGTCGTCACCGAGCCGTCGGCCGTCGAGGACGTCGAGGCGCTGTGCGGGCGGCTGGGCAAGGTCGCCGTCACGATCGGCGACCGCGCCGGCTTCCTCGCCAACGCGCTGCTGTTCGGCTACCTCAACTCCGCCGTCTCGATGCTGGACAACGGCCACGTCACCCGGGAGGACCTGGACGACGCCATGCGGCTGGGCTGCGGCCTGCCGATGGGGCCGTTGGCGCTGCTGGACCTGATCGGCCTCGACACCGCCCACGAGGTCCTGGAGACGATGTACCGGCAGTCGCGGGACCGGCTGCACGCGCCCAGCCCGCTGCTCACCCAGCTGACGGCCGCCGGGCTGCTGGGCCGGAAGACCGGCCGCGGCTTCTGGACCTACGCCGGCCCCGGCTCCGCCGAGGTGGTGCCCGACGCGCAGACCCCGGTCGCCGGGAGCGCCGCGCAGGGGGCCCGCCCGGTACAGGTCGTGGGCGTCGTCGGCGGCGGGCCGCTGGCCACCGCCCTCGCGGAGCGCGTCGCCGCGAGCGGGCTGGACGTCACGGCCGTCGCCGACCACGCGCAGCTGACCGGCCTGGCCGACGCGGACCTGGTGGTGGTCGCCGGGGGCGAGGAGCCGGCGGTCGAGCGGGCGCTGTTCGCCGAGCTGGGCCGGCTCACCCGGCCCGGGACGGTGCTGGCCACCACCTCGCGCGCGCCGGTGGTCCAGTGCGCCCAGGCCAGCGGCCGCCCCGCTGACGTCGTCGGCCTGCACGTCCCCGGCCCGGCACCCGCGGAGCTCCGGGTGGCCGAGGTGGTCACCACCGTCGTCACCGAGCCGGACGCCGCCGCCACCGGGCACGCGCTCTGCGACCGGCTGGGCATCCGGTCGGTGTCCAGCGCCGACCGGGCCGGGTTCGTCGTGGACGCGCTGCTGTTCCCCCACCTGAACGACGCGGTGCGGATGCTGGAGGCGCACTACGCCACCGCCGACGACATCGACGCGGCGATGACGCTGGGCTGCGGCTACCCGACGGGCCTGCTCGAGCTGCTCGACGGCATCGGCCTGGACGTCGCGCTGGCGGCCCAGCGGCAGCTCTACGCGGAGTCCCGTGAGCCGGGCCTCGCACCGGCTCCGCTGCTGGAGCACCTGGTCGCCGCCGGTCACCTCGGGCGCCGGACCGGTCGCGGGTTCCGCGACTCCGCGGGTCGGCAGGACTAGTGCCCCGCCGCGGCGGCTCCCGCCGCGACCGGTCCGGGGCCTCCCCGGCCGGTCGCGGTTCCCGGTCGTCCGCGCGGCGGCCCTTCCCCCCGTCGACGCCGGTGGAGGAGGCGCCCGACGGCGACTGGGCGGTCCGCCCGCTCACCGGGGCCGGAGGGGACAAGACCTACCGGTGCCCGGGGTGCGACCAGGAGATCCGGCCGGGGACGCCGCACGTGGTCACCTGGCCCGCCTACGCCCGGGACTCCGACCTGAGCCCGTGGGACACCGAGTCGGCCGCCGACCTGCGCCGGCACTGGCACCGGGTCTGCTGGGACAACCGCCGCCGGCGTCGGTGAAGGCGGAAGGACCCCGTCCTCCCCACCCTTCGCGAGCTCGCGGCGGTGCCCGGGACGGGGCCTGGCCCCACGCCTCGCTCCACTCGGCGCGGGCCCCTGAGAGGTGGCCGTTCCCTCACGTGACTGCGCGGGCGTAGACCACCACGTTGTCGGTGTAGCTGCGGCGGTCGCGGTCGAAGTCGCCGCCGCAGGTGATCAGGCGCAGCTGCGGATCGGCGGTGGGGCCGTAGACCTCCGCGGTGGCGAAGTCGGTCTTGGGGTAGGCGGCCACCCGGGTGACGGTGAACGCGACCTGGCTGCCGTCGGCGCGGTCGACCAGCACCTCGTCGCCGGCGGTGAGCTCCTCCAGGCGGAAGAAGACCGCCGGGCCGGTGCGGTCGTCGACGTGGCCGGCCAGCACCGCCGGGCCCGGCTGCCCGGGGGCCGGTCCGGCGGCGAACCAGCCGGCCTCGGTGACGTCGGTGGGCGGCACCAAAGCGCCGTCGCCGTCGACCCCGATGGCCGGCAGCGGGCTGTCCACGCCGATGGCCGGCACCCGGAGCCGCACCGGGGCGGGGGCGGTGGTCGTTCCGGAGGTCTCGGCGACCACGACCGGCGCCGGCGGTGCCTCGGCCCGGGCCGGGACCGCGGGGGCGGGGGTGAGCAGCGCGGCCGCGCCGGCGATGACGCCGACCGCGGCGAGCCCCAGCCGCGCCCGTGCGGTCGCCCGCGACCGCGGACACCGGTGCCGGCCCTCGGTCACCCGGTCCCCGGTCAGGACGCCGCGTGCCGGGCCGACCGGCCGCGGGGAGCCACCCGGCCCCGGACGGCGAGCAGCAGGGCGGTGACCGAGAGGGCGGCCAGCGCCGTGCGGCCGACCGGCGCACCGCCGTCGGCTGCGGCCCCACCCGCGCCGGCCTCCACGCCGCCCACCGGGACCACACCGGGGCTGGCGGCGTCCAGCGCGGTGGTCACGGTGACCCCGCCGCCGTCGCGGTCCAGCAGCAGCACGGTGTGGACCGACCCGGCGGCGAGGTCGACCGGCAGCTCGGTGGGCTCGCCGGCCGCCGTCGTCACGGTCAGGGTGGCCGGGCCGCCGGGCACGTCGAGGTACTCGGTGTTGCGCGCGAACTCCAGGCCCGAGGCCAGCTCCGGGCCGTCGGCCAGGGCGAGGTCGACGGGGGAGACGCCGGCCGCCGCGTTGACCACCCGGGCACGCGCCTGGCCGGCGGGGGGCAGCGACAGGTCGTCGGGCAGGACCGCGAACCCCAGCTCGGCGAAGTACCCGACGCCGGCGATCGTGGTCGCGCTGCCGGGGCCCACCGTGACGGTCGTGGCCAGCACCGGCGGGCTCGCGGGATCGGCGCCGGCAGCGCGGGCGCTGACCGTGTACGTGCCCGCGGGCACCGACCGGTAGGCCGAGACGTCGCCGTAGGTCACCGCCGGGAGCACCACCCCGGTGCCCGGTGCGGACACCGAGTCGATGTAGGCGTCGACCGACGGGGTGTCGGGGGAGAGGTGCATCATCCGGACCAGCCCGGTGTCACCGGCGGGGGCAGCGGCGGCCGGGGAGATGCCCAGCGCGCACAGCCCCGCGCTCAGCAGGAGCAGCAGCGGGCCTCGGGTCAGCCGGGACATCGGCGTCCTCCTGTCGGTTCGGGTGCCCGCCACCCCTACCCGTGCCGGCCGGCATCTGCACGCGCGGTTCCCACGGGGTGGCGCTGGGTCATCCTCCCCCGCCCGGGGTCACCATCGCGTCGGGGTCCGGGGCCAGCCGCCAGGTCAGCAGCAGCCCGTCCTCGACGGTGGTCACCCGGGCCGGCCGGTAGGGGGCGCGCTGGGCCTCCAGCCAGGCGCGCAGCCGGTCGGCCGCCGCTGCGTCGGGCAGCGGCTCCCCGCCGACGGAGCCGAGCAGGGCCTGGTGCACCGGCACACCGGGCAGCTCCCCGGGCACCGGGGGCAGGCCGGCCAGCTCGACGCCGAACCGGGCAGCCAGGCCGGCGAGCAGGGTGAGCACCCGGGGGTCGACGGCTCCGGAGCGCAGCAGCTCGGCGGCGGCCGGCGGGGCGGTGGTCGCCGGGCTGGCCAGCAGCGCCTCCCCGAGTTCGCGCCGGGCCGCCAGCTGCTGCGGGGTCGGATCGGCCGGATCGGGGTCGGCCACGGTCACGGTGGCGTGGTCCGGAGCCGTGTCGTCCGGAGCCGGGGCGGCCGGGAAGCGGGCCAGGGGGCGGGCGTCGCCGGCCGGGTCGTCACCGGTGATGACCTGCAGCCGGAGCGGGGGACCACCGGTCGCGGCGGCGACCGGGCCACCGGCGGGCACGAGCCGGTCGGCGTCGATCCCGGCGTGCACCAGCTCGGCGGCCAGCCGCGGGTCCGCGGCGAGCACCGCGTCGTCGGGGAGCTGCTCGCGGGCCCAGTCCGCCAGCTGGGCGTGGGCCGGGGCCCCGAGGTCGTCGCGGGGTGCGGCGAAGGCGCCGGCGAGCGCGGCGAGGAGCAGCAACGCCAGGGCGCCGGCGGCGGCCGGCCGGACGGTCCGGCCGAGCGCGGGCCGGGCCGTGTGGAGCCGGTCGGCCAGACCGGTGAGCAGCACCGCGGTCAGGAGCGCGGCCAGCGGCAGGCAGGTCAGCAGGGTCGGGAGCCGGTGCCCGGGCGGGACGACGCCCAGCAGCGTCCCGGCCAGCAGGGCCGCGCCCGCCCCGCGCAGCCTGGGCAGCCGGACGACGGTCAGTGATCCGACGGCGAGCAGCCCGACGCCGAGCACCACCAGCCCCGCGGTGCCCGCTCCCCAGCGCGCCGGGTCGCCCGGCTGCGGGTGCCAGGCGCCGACGAGCAGCCGGACGACGACGGCGCCGGCCACGATCCCGCCGACGGCGAGCCCCAGGGCGGCCGGCGGGCCGGTGGGGCCCGGTCCGGGCCCCCGGTGCCAGGGCGTCCGAGCGGCGGCTCCGGCGGCGCCGCCGACGACGAGGAGGACCAGCGCGTCCGGGGCGAGCAGCACGCCGATCAGGGTGGCCACCGCGGCGGTGGTCCCAGCCGCGGGTGAGGGCCGGCCGGACAGCAGCAGCCACGCGGCGAGCAGCAGCCAGGGCAGGGCCAGCCAGGACGGCGACGCGACGGCCGACAGCGGGGCGAACGCCGGCGCCGCCGCCAGCGCCAGCACGGCGAGCGCGGACCCGGCGTGGCCCAGGCCCAGCCGCCGGGCGGTCCGCCACAGCAGCACCCCGGTGACCAGCAGGGTGACGGCGAGGAGCTCCCGCTCGGCGGCGAGCAGGGTGTCGTGCCGGGCGAACGCCCGGGTGACGGTGGCGTAGACCGCGGTGTGCAGCGCGCCCAGCCCCTCGGGTGACAGCAGCGCGAGGTCGCCGTCCCCGCGCAGCAGGACGGCCGCCGGTGCGGCCAGGGCGTCGTCGTCGGGCAGCCGGGGGGCGGACAGCCGCCAGGTGGCGACGGCGGCCAGCACCGCCAGTGCGGTCAGCGGCCAGAGGACGGCGGCGCGCCGGTCACCCGGGGACGTCGCAGCGTGCCGGGCCCGCCGGGTGCCGGGGCGGCGGCGGCCGACCGGCGGGATCGGGTCCGGCACGGTCGTGGTCCTCCCGCGAGTCGTCGGGCGGCCGGCCACCCGGTGGAGTCGGCCCGGCACCAGCCGCACCCGACCCTGGCACGGGCCGGGAGGCCGGGCCACCGGGGCCGACGGGTGCGGGCGGACTCCGGAGGCCGACGTGCGAGGACCCGCCACCGGTGGTCCGGGGCGGGTCCTCGCGGGTGCGGCCGGCCCGGGTCGCGCCCGCGCCGGTCCGGGTCAGCCGATGCGGGTCAGCTGCGGCCGGACTCGGTGGAGCCGGTGCCCGGGGCGCTGCTGGTGCCCGCCGGCACCGGCGGGGTGGCCGGCTGCTGGGCCCGGTGCTGGGTGGTCCGAGGCGGCACCGGCGGGGTCTGGCGCGGCGCGGCGACCGGCCGCGCGGGCTGCCGCTCGGCGGCCGGCTGCTCCGCGGTCGTGCCCGACGGCGCCGCGGCGGGCGCGGCCTGCGCCGGCGCGGTCCGCGGTCCGGCCGCCGGCTGCTGGGGAGCCGTTGCCTGCTGTGGCCGGGCCTGGGGGGCGGGTGCGGCCTGGGCCGGGCCGGACTGCGGCTCCGGGGCAGCCGGGGTCTGCGTCGTCGGAGCGTCCGCCGTGGCCGGCTCTGCCTCGGCTGCCCGTGCCTCGGCTGCCCGTGGACCGGGGGCCTCCGCCTGCGCGGGGGCCGGCTCGGCCGCGGCCCGCGTCGCCTGGTCCTGCTCCTCGGGACGCGGCGGGATCCGCAGCGACTGGGTGCGCGCGGCCGGCGGCTCGGCGGCCGCCCGGGCGGGCTCCGACGAGGCCGCAGTGTCGGGCGCCTTGCTCTGCGGCGACTCCGCCGGCGGGGTCGAGGGCCGCTGCGCGGGAGCCTCCTGCGCGGATGCCTGCTGCGCGGGCTGCCCGGCCGGGCGGGCCGCCGGGGTGGGGCGGTCGCCGAGGTCGGGCAGCTGCTCCAGGAGCGTGCGCACGTCGGTAAGCCGCTGGGCGAGCTCGTCCCGGACCGCCCGGATGGCGGCCGCGGAGGCCTCCGCCTCGGTGACGGTGCGGTGCGCGTGCTCGTCGGCGGCGGCCACGCGCTGCTGGGCGGTGGCCACGGAGTCGCGCTCGCGCTCCTCCTCCAGCCGGGCGGCCTCGGTGCGCCGGATGCGCATCGCGATCTCGAAGTCCTCCTCCGCCTTGGTGCGGCGGGCCTGCGAGTCGGCGTCGAGGCGGGCCACCCGCTCCTGCGCCTTGGTGACGAGCTCGTCGGCGCGGGCCTGGGCCTTCACCGCGACCTGCTCGGCGTGCGCCCGGGCCTCGGCGACGAGCCGCTCGGCCTCGGCCCGGCTGGCGGCCGACCGTTCCCCGAGCGCCCGCTCCTCCCCGGTGATCCGCTCGCGGACCGCCTCGGCCTCGGCGGCGACCGCCGCCTGCAGCTGCGCGGCGTCCTCCTGGGCGGCCCGGCGGATCTCCGCGGCCTCCTCCTCGGCCAGCCGCAGCATGTTCGAGATGCGCTCGCCCATGTTCTCGAACGTGGGCGCACTGGCGCTCGCGGCCCGGCGGCGCAGCTGCTCCACCTCGCCGTGCAGGGCCTGCAGCTGGCGGGCCAGGTCGGAGGAGCGCGCCACCGCGGCGTCCCGGTCGGCGATGGCGACCCGCAGGTCGGCGTCCATCCCGGCGAGGGTCTCGTGCACCTGTTCGCGGTCGTAACCCTTGCGCACCACGTCGAAGCCGGGGCCGCCGTCGCGGAAGAAGTCGTCACGAGGGTCGCTCATGGGCGTCATCCTCGCAGAGAACCGGCGCCGGGTCAGCGTGTCGCAGGCCGCTGCGCGGGCGACTCACAGGGAGCCCGGCCGGGGGCCCGCGGTTCGGGCCGGGGAGCCGCTCAGCGGCCGGCGGGGCCTCCGGCCGGCTCGACCAGCTCGACCAGCACGCCGCCGGCGTCCTTGGGGTGCACGAAGTTCACCCGGCTGCCGGCGGTGCCGCGGCGCGGCGAGTCGTAGAGCAGGCGCAGCCCGCGGTCGCGGAGCGTCTGCGCGGCGGCCTCGACGTCGGTCACCCGGAAGGCCAGCTGCTGCAGCCCCGGGCCGGAGCGGCCGATGAACCTCGCGATCGTCGACTCGGGGGTGAGCGGGGCGAGCAGCTGGACCCGGGTCTCCCCGTCGCCGACGACGAGCATCGCCTCCCGGACGCCCTGCTCCTCGTTCGTCTCCTCGTGCACCGACCGCACGCCGAACGTGCCGGCGTAGAAGGCGATCGCCTCGTCCAGGTCGGGCACCGCGATGCCCACGTGGTCGATGGTGGTGAACATCCCGGCGGGCAGCCGGCTGTGCGCGTCGTCGGGCACGGCATCGGTCATGCGGCGCATCCTGCCGGGGGAGACGCCGGGGCCGTCGCCCGGGCCCTATCCTCGACGGATCCGCAGCGGTGCGGAAGCCTGCGCCGCGATCCCGGAGCAGGCCGCCAACGGCGGCGGCCGGAGCCACTGGAGGCCCCGATGAGCCAGCCCGCACCCACCCGTTCGGTCATCGTCGGCGGCGCCCGCACGCCGATGGGCCGGCTGCTGGGTTCCCTCAAGGACTTCAGCGCCGCCGACCTCGGCGGCGTCGCCATCAAGGCGGCCCTCGAGCGCGCCGGGATCACCGGCGACCAGGTCGACTACGTGATCATGGGCCAGGTCATCCAGGCCGGCGCCGGGCAGAACCCCGCCCGCCCGGCCGCGGTCGCCGGCGGCATCCCCATGTCGGTGCCCTCCTTCACGCTGAACAAGGTCTGCCTCTCCGGCATCGACGCCATCGCCCTGGCCGACCAGCTCATCCGGGCCGGCGAGTTCGACGTCGTGGTCGCCGGCGGCATGGAGTCGATGACCCGGGCGCCGCACCTGCTGCCCAGCTCGCGCACCGGCACGAAGTACGGCGACGCCACGCTGGTCGACGCGATGGCGCACGACGGCCTCACCGACACCTTCGACCAGGTGGCCATGGGGGCGCTGACGGAGCAGGCCAACAGCCGGTACGGGCTGACCCGCGAGGAACAGGACGCCTTCGCCGCCGCCAGCCACCAGAAGGCCGCGGCCGCGCAGAAGAACGGCCTGTTCGACGACGAGATCACCCCGGTGCCCATCCCGCAGCGCACGGGCGACCCGGTCGAGTTCCGCGAGGACGAGGGCATCCGCCCGGACACCACCGCGGAGAGCCTGGCCCGGCTCAGGCCCGCCTTCGCACCCGACGGCACGATCACCGCGGCCTCGGCGTCGCAGATCTCCGACGGCGCCTGCGCGGTCGTGGTGATGTCCGCGGCGAAGGCCGCCGAGCTCGGCTGCACCGTGCTGGCCGAGATCGGTGCGCACGGCGTCGTCGCCGGCCCCGACGCCACGCTGCAGACCCAGCCGTCCCGGGCGATCGCCAAGGCGTGCGCCCGCGAGGGGATCGACCCGGCCGCCCTGGACCTGGTCGAGCTGAACGAGGCGTTCGCCGCCGTCGGCATCGTCTCCACCCGCGAGCTGGGCATCGACCCCGAGCGGGTCAACCCCAACGGCGGGGCGATCGCGCTGGGCCACCCGGTCGGGATGAGCGGTGCCCGGATCGTGCTGCACCTGGCGCTGGAGCTCCGCCGTCGCGGCGGCGGGGTGGGCGCCGCCGCGTTGTGCGGCGGTGGCGGTCAGGGCGACGCGCTCATCCTCCGGGTCCCCGCCGCGGGGTGAGCGAGCCCGAGGCGCCGGCCGTCCAGGCGGCCGCCGCCGGCCCGGGGCGACGGGGCCGGCGGGCGGCCGACGTGCCGGCGCTGGTCGCGGGGGCCCGGGAGGGCGACGCCCGGTCGGTGGCCCGGCTGATCTCGCTGGTGGAGGACGCCAGCCCGCTGCTGCGCGAGGTCGCAGCCGCGCTGGCGCCGCACACCGGCTCCGCCCGGGTCGTCGGGCTCACCGGACCGCCCGGGGTCGGCAAGTCGACGACGACCACGGCGCTGGTGCGCGCGTTCCGGGCGCGCGGTGAGCGGGTGGGGGTGCTCGCCGTCGACCCCTCCTCACCGTTCTCCGGCGGCGCGCTGCTCGGCGACCGGGTGCGGATGCAGGACCACGCCGGCGACCCCGGGGTGTTCATCCGGTCGATGGCCTCCCGCGGCCACCTGGGTGGGCTGGCCTGGGCCACCCCGCAGGCGCTGCGCGTGCTCGACGCGGCCGGCTGCGACGTCGTCCTGGTCGAGACGGTCGGGGTGGGCCAGTCGGAGCTGGAGGTCGCCTCGCTGGCCGACACGACGCTGGTGCTGCTCGCCCCGGGCATGGGCGACGGGATCCAGGCGGCCAAGGCCGGGATCCTCGAGGTCGCCGACGTCTTCGTGGTCAACAAGGCCGACCGGGACGGCGCGGACCAGACCGTCCGCGACCTCCGCGCGATGCTCTCCCTCGGCGGCCGGCACACCGACGCCGGGGAGTGGCGGCCGCCGATCGTGAAGACGGTGGCCAGTCGGGGCCCGCACTCCCGGGACGGGGACAGCGGGGTGGACGACGTGGTGGCCCGGCTCGACGACCACGCCGCCTGGCTGGCGTCCTCGGGGCAGGGGCACCGGCGCCGGGTCGCCCGGGCCGTCCGCGAGGTCGAGGCGATCGCCGTCGCCGGGCTGCGCGAGCGGATGGGGGACGTCGGCGGCTCGGCCGCGTTGCCGGCCCTGGCCGAGCGGGTCGTGGCGGGGGAGACCGACCCGTACCGCGCCGCGGACGAGCTCGTCGCGCACCTCCAGGACCTGGCGGGCAGGATGGCCACCGTGCAGAGGTCAGCCAGGTGAACGGGACCCCGGACGCCGTCGTCGTCGGAGCCGGCCCGAACGGGCTGGCCGCTGCCCTCCGCCTGGCTGCGGCCGGCCTGTCCGTGCGCGTGGTGGAGCGCGGCGACCAGCCCGGCGGCGGGCTGCGCACCGAGGAGGTGACCCTGCCCGGCTACCGGCACGACATCTGCTCCACGGTGCACCCGATGGCGGCCAGTGCGCCGTTCTTCACCGAGTTCGACCTCGCCTCCCGCGGGGTCCGGCTGCTGCAGCCGGAGGTCAACTTCGCCCACCCGCTGGACGGCGGCCGGGCCGCGCTCTCGGTGCACGACCTGGACCGCACGGCCGAGTCGCTCGGCCGGGACGCCTCGGCCTACCGGCGGCTGTTCGGGCCCCTGCTGCGGCACGCGGACGAGATCGTCGACTTCTTCCTGACCTCGGCCTTCCGCCGGCTGCCGGTGCGCGGCGCGCCGGCGATCGCCGCCTTCGGCCTGCAGGGGCTGCCGAACATCGAGTTCCTCGCCGACCGCCACTTCGCCGACGACGAGGCGAAGGCGCTGGTCACCGGCGTCGCGGCGCACGGGATGCTCGACCTCACCCGGCCGCTGACCGCGGCGCTGGGCATGTTCCTGGGGATGCTCTCCCACCACCAGGGGTGGCCGGTGGTCGAGGGCGGGTCCCAGGTGCTCTCCGACGCGATGGTCACCGCGCTGGAACAGCAGGGCGGTGAGGTCGTCACCGGGCACGAGGTGACCGACCTGCGCGAGTTCGCCGGGGTGCCCGCCGTCCTGCTGGACACCTCGCCGGGAGCCTTCGTGGCGATGGCCGGCAACGGCGTCACCGACGGCTACCGCCGCTGGGTGCACCGGTACCGGCACGGGCCCGGGGTGTTCAAGGTCGACTGGGCGCTGTCCGAGCCGGTGCCGTGGACCAACCCCGACGTCCGGCGGGCCGGCACCGTGCACGTCGCCGGCACCATGGCGGAGACGATCGCAGGGGAGGCAGCCCCGGCCGGCGGGCGGATCACCGACCGGCCCTACGTGCTGGCCGTGCAGCCGACCGTCGTCGACCCCTCCCGCGCGCCGGACGGCGGGCACGTCTTCTGGGCGTACGTGCACGTGCCGCACGGGTCGACGGTGGACATGACCGAGGCGATCGAGGCCCAGGTCGAACGTTTCGCACCCGGCTTCCGCGACACGATCCTGGCCCGGCACACCATGCACGCCGGGGAGATGGAGCACTGGAACCCCAACGACGTCGGCGGCGACATCTCCAACGGCGAGGCGTCGCTGCGGCAGATGCTGTTCCGGCCGGTGCCCCGCTGGAACACCTACAAGACGCCGATGACCGGGGTCTACCTCGCCGGTGCGGCCACCCCGCCCGGGCCGGCCGTGCACGGTCACTGCGGGGACAACGCGGCCCGGGTGGCGCTGCGCGAGGTGTTCGGCATCCGGCGCGCGCCGGAGCTGCGCCCCGCGCTCCCCGGCTGACCTGAGCGCGCTGCTCGCCGAGTGTCGAGTCGTCGACATGTCACCTCGGCGACAGACGTCGACAGCTGCGCACTCGGCGGCCGGCGGCCCGGAACTAGGCTCTGCGGTCATGGTCCGACCCCTGGGGCTGCCCTTCGACCCGATCGAGCGCGCGGCGGAGACCTGGGCGGAGCGGTTCGGCCCGGCGGCCTCGATGCGTGCGGCGACGTCGGTGTTCCGGGTGCAGCAGATCCTGCTCGCCCGATTCGACGAGGCGCTGCGCCCACACCGGCTGACCTTCGCCCGCTACGAGGTGCTGGTGCTGCTCACCTTCTCCCGCACCGGTCAGCTGCCGCTGAAGGTGATCGGCAGCCGGCTGATGGTGCACCCCACCAGCGTCACCAACGCGATCGAGCGGCTGGTCGCCGCCGGCTACGTCGAGCGCCGCCCCAACCCGACCGACGGCCGGGGGGTGCTGGCGGCGATCACCGACGCCGGCCGGGACGTCGTCCCGCCGGCCACCGAGGCGCTCACCGGCCAGGACTTCGGCCTGGCCGGCCTGCCCGAGCACGAGCTGGACACCTTGTTCGCCATCCTCAAGAAGGTGCGGCTGGGCGCGGGCGACGTGGCGCCGGACTGAGGCCTGGCCGCAGATGCTAGGGCGTCCTAGCATCTGGTCATGACCGAGCCCGCGGGCAGCGAGGCCCGCCAGCGGTGGCAGCAGCGGTACGACGCGGCGCTGGCCGCCGGGCGGGTCCGGGAGGCCGACTTCACCACGCTCTCGGGGGTGGCCGTCGACCCGGCCTACGGGCCCGCCGACGAGCGCGCCGTCCCCGGGTTCGAGCGGATCGGCTGGCCCGGGGAGTTCCCGTTCACCCGGGGGCTGCACCCCACCGGCTACCGCGGCCGGCTCTGGACGATCCGCCAGTTCGCCGGGTTCGGCAACGCCCGGCAGACCAACGAGCGGTTCCGGTCGCTGCTGGCCGCCGGCGGTGGCGGGCTGTCGGTCGCCTTCGACATGCCGACGCTGATGGGCCGGGACTCCGACGACCCCCGCGCGCTCGGCGAGGTCGGGCACTGCGGGGTCGCGGTCGACTCCGCGGCCGACATGGACGTGCTGTTCGACGGCATCCCGCTGCAGGACACCACGACGTCGATGACCATCAGCGGCCCGGCCGTCCCGGTGTTCTGCATGTACCTGGTCGCCGCGGAGAGGCAAGGCGCGCCAGTCGGGTCACTGGACGGCACGCTGCAGACCGACATCTTCAAGGAGTACACGGCGCAGAAGGAGTGGCTGTTCGCCCCCGGACCGCACCTGCGGCTCATCGGTGACCTGATGGAGTTCTGCGCCGCCGAGATCCCGGCCTACAAGCCGGTCTCGGTGTCCGGGTACCACATCCGGGAGGCCGGCTCGACGGCCGCGCAGGAGCTCGCCTACACGCTGGCCGACGGCTTCGGCTACGTCGAGCTGGGGATCTCCCGGGGGCTGGACGTCGACGTGTTCGCGCCGGGGCTGTCGTTCTTCTTCGACGCGCACATCGACTTCTTCGAGGAGATCGCCAAGTTCCGGGCCGCCCGGCGGATCTGGGCGCGCTGGCTGCGCGACGTCTACGGCGCCCGGACGGCGCGGGCCCAGCAGCTGCGCTTCCACACCCAGACCGCCGGGGTCTCGCTGACCGCCCAGCAGCCGGAGAACAACATCGTGCGGACGGCGGTCGAGGCGCTCGCCGCGGTGCTCGGCGGCACCAACTCGCTGCACACCAACGCCCTCGACGAGGTGCTCGCGCTGCCCAGCGCCAAGGCAGCGCAGATCGCGCTGCGCACCCAGCAGGTGCTCGCCGAGGAGACCGGGGTGGCGAACGTGGCCGACCCGCTCGGCGGCTCCTGGTACGTCGAGGCGCTCACCGACGAGCTGGAGCGCCAGGCGGAAGAGGTGTTCGCCCGGATCCGCGAGATGAGCTCCGACGGCTCGATGACCAGCGGCATCCTGCGCGGCATCGAGGACGGCTGGTTCACCGGGGAGATCGCGGAGGCGGCGTTCACCTACCAGCGGGCGTTGGAGAAGGGTGGGAAGAAGGTGGTCGGGGTGAACACCCTGACCGACTCGGTGCAGGACGGCGACCGGCTGGAGGTCATGCGGGTCGGCCACCAGGTCGAACTCGACCAGCGGGCCGAGCTCGCCACCCGGCGGCAGACCCGCGACGACGCCGCCGCCCGGGCCGCGGTGGCCAGGATGGTCGAGGTGGCCCGCACCGACCAGAACATGGTGCCGGCGATGCTCGACGCCGCCCGGGCCGAGGCCACCCTCGGCGAGATCTGCGACGCCCTCCGCGCCGAGTGGGGCACCTACGCCGAGCCGGCGAGGTTCTGAGCCCGGACGCGGCCGACATCCCACCTGGTCGACGACCGGGTCCATGGGGTGACAATGGGTCCATGCAGCCGAACCGTCCTGCTCGTCCCGCCGCCCCGCGCGACCCCCGGGCCGCCGCCCAGCAGGCCCAGATGGCCGCCTCCCTGGCCGGTGCCGTCGACCTCGCCGCGGTCAAGGCGCGCAGCGAGGCGGCGGCCCGGGCGCAGGCCGCGCCGCCGCCGTCGGCGAGCACGCCGGCCGGTGCCCCGGGCAGCGCCGTCGTCGACGTCACGGAGGACACCTTCCAGTCCGAGGTCCTCGACCGCTCCTTCCAGGTGCCGGTCGTCCTCGACCTGTGGGCCGAGTGGTGCGGCCCCTGCAAGCAGCTGTCGCCGGTGCTGGAGAAGCTGGCCACCGAGGGCGGCGGCTCGTGGGTGCTGGCCAAGGTCGACGTCGACGCCAACCCGGCGCTCGCCCAGGGGCTGCGGGTGCAGGGCATCCCGGCGGTCAAGGCGGTGTGGCAGGGCCAGCTGGTCGCCGAGTTCACCGGGGCCATCCCGGAGGAGCAGGCCCGCCAGTTCGTCACCGAGCTGGTCGCCGCCACCACCGGGGGCGCGGTGCCCGGCGCCGAGGGCGAGCCGGCCGAGCCGGAGGACCCGCGGCTCGACGAGGCCGAGGCCGCGCTGGACCGCGGTGACCTGACCGCCGCCGAGGCCGCTTACCAGGCGATCCTCGACGCCGAGCCCGAGCACCCCGTCGCCGGGCTCGCGCTGCGCCAGGTGCAGCTGTTCCGCCGGGCCGAGGAGGCCGGCCCGGACGCGCTCAACGCCGCCGACGCCGCACCCGACGACGTCGCCGCGCAGACCCGCGCCGCCGACCTGCTGCTCGGCACCGGCAACGTGGAGGCCGCCTTCGACCGGTTGCTGGACGTCATCCGCCGCACCGCCGGTGAGGACCGCGACCTGGCCCGCAAGCACCTGGTCGAGCTGTTCGGCGTCGTCGGCGACGAGGACCCCCGGGTCGGCGCCGCCCGCCGCGCGCTCACCCTCGCCCTCTACTAGTCGGTCGTCCGGCCCCCTCGCCGGGGCCCACCGCGAGCCTGCGAGTGGTGGGGTCAGGCCTCGTCCGGAGGCTCACCCCGAGCCTGCGAGGGGTGAGGGGGACGAGGTCCTTCGACCTTCCTCAGCCGAGGCCGCAGGCGGTGGGGCCCTCGAACACCCCGGCGCGGAAGACGTCGACCAGCTGGAAGCCGGTCAGCCCGACGTCGGCGACGACCTCGGGGTCGTCGCTGTACTCGAGCAGGAACGAGACGCTCTCGTCGGCGTCGCCGGGGGAGATCCGGATGCTGGGCACCTCCTCTTCGAGCGCCGCCGCGGTGAAGGCCCCGGCCAGGCACACGGAGGAGCGGACCGCCTCCTGGTCGTCGGTCGACAGCCCGAGCTGGTCGCGCACCGCCAGGCCGTACGGCACCGCGACGGCGGTGAGCACGGCGTAGTCGCCCAGGTCGTCGTAGAGCGGCCGGGTGAGGTCGGCCTCGTCGAAGGCGACGGTGCCCTCCGCCGGGCAGTAGACCAGGTCGCCCTCGGGCCGGCTCCCGGCGCAGTCGGGCGCCGTCCGGGCGAACGGCTCCAGCTCGGGGGGCTGGAAGTCCGCCCCGCGGGAGTCGAGGACCGCCGCCCAGAACTCCGGGAAGGACGTGGCGATCAGGCTCTGCACGTCGGCGTAGGGCGCATCGCCCCCGGTGAGCAGGTCCTGGTCGGAGAACTCGCGCTGGGTGTACGGGCGGTCGGGGCCGAAGGCGTCCCGGCAGGCCGTCGGGCCGTCGTCGAAGCCCTGCTGGAAGGCCGAGACCCGGTCGAAGTACGAGCCGTGGGCCTCGCCGGCGTCGAGCCCGGTGCCGACCGGGTCGCGCAGCAGCAGGTAGCCGCGCAGCACGTCGTCCAGCTCTGCCGAGCGGATGCTGTTGTGCGGCGCTTCGCCGTCGGCGACCCACCGCGTCCAGGCCCCGGCGAAGCAGTCGGCCTGGGTCTCGATGTTGATCGACCGCTGGACCGGGTAGCCGACCCGGCCCTGCACGGCGTGGCCGAACTCGTGGGCCATCACCAGCGCCGGGATGAAGCGCCCGTAGCCCTCCGCCCCACCGGTGCCGAAGGCCAGCTCGCCGAGGAACGCCCGGTCGTACTGGATGGCGTCCCCGTTCGGGTACTGCTGGCTGGGCCCGCAGTAGAAGGCGTTGTCCTCGACCGCCTCGGGTGGCTCGCCGCAGCCGATCTCGCCCCCGGGGTAGGCGGTGGGGTCGATGTCCGCGGGGTCGACGGAGTAGTAGCCACCAGCCAGCGGTGGGAACTGCTGCTGGTAGACCGGGCCGAACTGGTCGGCCCACCAGGTGTTCAGGTCGGCCAGCGCGTTGCGGGCGAGGCGGTCGACGTCGGAGTCGACGGCCCCGATGATCGGGAACTCCTCCGGGGCGACGTCGTCGCGCACGCCGGCCAGCGGGGTCGCCGTGCCCTCGATGAAGGTGACCGCGCACCCGCTCAGCGCCGTCGCCCCGAGCGCCGTGGCCAGCGTGAGGCCGGCGAGCCGGTGCGAGGGGGTGGGCATCCGCTCCCTGTCGTACGGGCCACCGGGCCGGTGGCGGTCACCCCGCGGGACGGCGGAGGTGGCGACGGCCCCGCGGAGCCGTCGCCACCTCCGGATCACTCCTGGGGGCCGGCCTGCGCCGGCTCCAGCCCGGTGCCCGGACCCTCGGCGGCGCCGGAGGCCTCGGCGGCGGCGATCTGCGCCTGGTCGGCCGGGACGCCGGAGTCGGGCAGCTCGGGCTCGGGACCCTCGTGCACGAGCCACACGGTGGCCAGCGGCGGGGCGGTGAGCGTCGCCGACCACGGCTGCCCGTGCCAGGCCTCGGCCACGGCGTCGACGCCGCCGAGGTTGCCCACCCCGGAGCCGCCGTAGCCCTCCGAGTCGGTGTTGACCAGCTCGCGCCAGCGGCCACCCCGCGGCAGCCCGACCCGGTACTCGTGGTGCGGGGTGCCGGAGAAGTTGGCGACGCAGGCCAGCACCTGGCCGTCCTTGCCGTAGCGCAGGAAGGTCAGCGTGTTGCCGCCGGCGTCGTTGGCGTCGATCCACTGGAAGCCGGCCGGGTCGACGTCCTGGGACCACAGCGCCTCGGTCTCCTTGTAGACCGTGTTGAGGTCGCGGACGAGGTCCAGCACGCCGCGGTGCGCCGGGTCGTCGAGGTGCCACCAGTCCAGCGAGCGGCTCTCCGCCCACTCCGAGAGCTGGCCGAACTCCGAGCCCATGAACAGCAGCTGCTTGCCCGGGTGGGCCCACATGTAGCCCAGGTAGGCGCGCAGGTTGGCCAGCTGCTGCCACCGGTCCCCGGGCATCTTCCGCAGCAGCGATCCCTTGCCGTACACGACCTCGTCGTGGCTGATCGGCAGGACGTAGTTCTCCGAGAACGCGTAGACCAGGGAGAACGTCAGCTGGCCGTGGTGGTAGCTGCGGTACACCGGCTGGTTGGCCATGTAGCCCAACGAGTCGTGCATCCAGCCCATGTTCCACTTGAAGCCGAAGCCCAGGCCGCCGAGGTAGGTGGGCCGGGTGACGCCCGGCCAGGCGGTCGACTCCTCGGCGATCGTCACGACGCCGGGCACCTCGCGGTACACGGTCGCGTTCATCTCCTGCAGGAACGAGACCGCGTCCAGGTTCTCCCGGCCGCCGTACTGGTTGGGCGTCCACTCGCCGTCGTTGCGGGAGTAGTCCAGGTAGAGCATCGAGGCGACGGCGTCGACCCGGATGCCGTCGATGTGGAACTCCTGGGCCCAGAACAGCGCGTTGGCGACCAGGAAGTTGCGCACCTCGGGCCGGCCGAAGTCGAAGACGTAGGTGCCCCAGTCCGGCTGCTCGCCGCGGCGCGGGTCGGCGTGCTCGTACAGCGCGGTGCCGTCGAAGCGGGCCAGTGCCCACTCGTCCTTCGGGAAGTGCGCGGGCACCCAGTCGACGATGACGCCGATGCCGGCCTGGTGCGCGCGGTCGATCAGGTAGCGCAGGTCGTCCGGGCTGCCGAAGCGCGAGGTGGGGGCGTAGTAGGAGGTGACCTGGTAGCCCCACGAACCACCGAAGGGGTGCTCGGCCAGCGGCATGAACTCCAGGTGGGTGAACCCGGCGTCCTTGACGTAGGCGACGAGCTCGTCGGCCATCTCGCGGTAGGAGAGGCCCTGGCGCCACGAGCCGGCGTGCACCTCGTAGACGCTCATCGGCCGCTCGTGCCACTTGCCCTCGGCGCGCTGGGCCAGCCAGTCGCTGTCGCCCCACTCGTGCGTGGACTCGGTGACCACGGAGGCGTTCGACGGCGGCACCTCGGTGGCGAACGCCATCGGGTCGCTCTTCACCCGCCACTGCCCGTCGGCGCCGAGCACGTGGTAGCGGTAGCGGGTGCCCACCTGCACGCCCGGGACGAAGACCTCCCAGACCCCCGAGGAGCCCAGCGACCGCATCGGGTAGGCGCGCGCCTCCCAGTAGTCGAAGTCACCGGTGACCTTCACGCCGCGGGCGTTCGGCGCCCAGACGGCGAAGGAGACGCCGTCGACGGGGCCGCCGGGGGTCTCGTAGTGCCGGACGTGCGCACCGAGCACGGTCCACAGCTTCTCGTGGCGGCCCTCGCGCAGCAGGTGCTGGTCGAGCTGGCCCAGCGTGGGCAGCCAGCGGTACGGGTCGTCGACGGTGTAGGTGTCGGTGCCGCCCTGCCCGTTGGGGTAGACGACCTCGATCCGGTAGTCACCGGGCTGCTGGGGCAGGCGGGCCTCGTAGATGCCACCGCCGTGCAGCTGGTGCGCCTCGTACCGGGTGCCGTCCTGGTCGACGACCACCACGGCCACGGCGTCCGGCCGCAGCGTGCGCACCGCCCAGCCCTCGGGCAGCCGGTGCGCACCGAGCACGCCGTGCGGATCGTAGGACCAGCCCTCGACGACGGCGCGCAGCTCCTCCCCGGTCACCTCCCGGCCGGCCGGGGTGGCGTCCGCGGGCACCGAGGTGCTCACCGGGGTCTGCCCGTCGGGCAGCGCCGCCACCAGCTCGGCGGCGGCCGGCTCCGGGGCCTCGCCGGGGGCGGGGGGCAGGTCGGTGACCTCACCGACCACCAGGTCGGCGGTGGCCGTGTCGGCCGTGGTGGGCTCGGGCGCCGGTCCATCGGTCGGCGGCGCCGGGGACTCGGCCGCGGGGGCCTCCGCGTCGACGGTGTCGGGCGCGGGTTCCGCACCCGGTTCCGAGGCGGTCTCGGCCGGGGAGTCGCCGCCGGTCCCGGCGTGCTCGCCGTCCTCGGGTGCCTGCGGGGTGCTCGGCTCGGCCGGGTCGGGGCTGGGCGCCTCGGGCTGCGGGGCCGGGGGTGCGCTCGGGTCGCCGGGCTCGGCGATCGGTGCGGGGGCGACGACCGGGGCAGCGGTCACCTTCTTGGCGGCGGCCTTCCGGGTGCGCTTGGCCGGGGCGGCGTCGCCGTCAGCGGCCGCGCCCTCGACAGACGGGGTCGCCTTCTTCGTCGTCCGCTTGGCGGCCTTCTTGGCCGGCGCCGCCTCGTCGGCGGGCTCGGTCTGCTCACCGGCGCCGCCGGCTGCGGCAGCCGTCCTCTTGGCCGGGGCCTTCTTCGCCGGGGCCTTCTTGGCGGCGGCCTTCCGCGTGGCCTTCTTCGCCGGCTGGGCGGTGTCGCTCGCGGCGGCCTCCTGGACGGCGGCCGTCTTCTCCTCGACCCGGCGCATCAGCTCGTCCTTGCCGGCCGGCTCTGCGTCGGGGGAGTGGCCCTGCGTGTCCTCGGTGCTCATCGGTGTCTCCAGGTGCTACTCGGTGGTCCGTGGTCGTCGGGGCCTGCCATCGGCGTCACTCGCCGGAGGTCAGCCGGGACAACGAGCTGAGCGGGATCATCAACCAGTGCGGCCGGTTCCGCGCCTCGTAGACGCACTCGTAGACCGCCTTGTCCGCCTCGAAGGCACGCAGCAGGGCCGAGTCGGTGGACAGCTGCACGCCGCCGGCAGCGGAGTAGCCCGCGCAGAAGGCGGCCCGGTTGCGCTCGGCCCACTCCTGGGCGCGGTAGGCCCGCTGCGGGTCGTCGGGCTGCTCGACCAGCATGTGCCGGGCCGCGTAGTCGAAGCTGCGCAGCATCCCGGCGACGTCGCGCAGCGGGGTGTCCAGCTCACGGCGGGCGGCCAGCGGCCGCGCCGGCTCACCCTCGAAGTCCAGGACGATCCAGCCGCTGGTGGTGCGCAGCACCTGGCCCAGGTGCAGGTCGCCGTGCACCCGCTGGCGGGTGACCGGCTCCTCGGTCCCGGCCACCGCGGCGTACAGCCCGCGCAGCCCGTCGGCGTGCTCGGCCAGGTCCGGGACGACGGCCAGCGCCGCCTCCAGCCGCTGGGTCATCTGGTCGGCCAGCGTGCGGTACCAGTCCCGGTCGGCCGGCTCGGTGGGCAGCACTCGGGCGAGGTCGGCGTGCACCGAGGCGGTCGCCTCGCCCAGCCGCTCGCTCTCCCCGGCGAAGTCCCCGCCCACCTCGTCGGCGTGCAGGTCGCCCTCGGCGTAGAGGTCACGGACGCTGGAGGTGGCCAGCCGCCAGCCGTCGCTGGCGTTCGGGACGAACGTCTGCAGCATCGCGACGGTGGCCGGCTCGTCGCCGGGGGCGCCGTCGATCTCGATGTGCCCCAGCAGCCCGGCGATGTGCGGGTTCTCCGCCCGGCGCAGCGCGTCGTGGATCTCCACGTCCGGGTTCAGCCCGGGCTCCAGCCGGCGGAACAGCTTGAGGATCGCCGACTCGCCGTAGACGAGCGAGGTGTTGCTCTGCTCGGTGGAGATGATGTCGCCGGGCAGCCCCTCCGGGATGTGCGCGACCCCCGCCGGGTGGAAGTGCATGGGACCCACGGTGGAGGCGGCCACCAGGTGGGTCAGCCAGGGGATGGTGGCGTCCCGGTCGCGCATCGCGTCGTAGGCGTAGTTCTCCGTGCCGTTGGCGCCGGGGACCGCGCCGATGAAGGCGCCGGACAGCTCCTCGGTCGGCGACTCGCGCCAGGACAGCGGGACCAGGTAGGTGTCGGTCGCGCCGTCGGTGTAGGTCACCTGCACCCGGTGGACGGAGAGGACCGGGTCGGACTGGTCGAGGAAGAACCCCTCGTCGCTGACCTCGGCCCACTCACGGCCCTTGCCGCCGAACCAGCGTTGTCCCGGCATCCAGCCGGCCAGCAGGTCGGTCACTGCGGTCATCAGGCTTCTCCCTCAGGGTCCGTGGTCGTCGGGGCCTCGCCGCCGAGACCCCCGCTGCCCGCCGGGGCGCCCTCGGAGACGAGACCGGAGTCCAGCAGGGACTGCGCGACGTTGCTGCTCGTCGTGCTCTCCCAGTCCTCCTCGTCCTCGGGTGTCGTGTCGACGGGCTTCTGCAGCTCGAACCAGTAGAAGCCGTGACCGCCCAGGGTCAGCATGTAGGGCAGCACCCCGATCTGGGGGAACTGCACGCGCCCGGTCAGCTCGACCGGGGTGTAGCCCTCGAAGCGCCGCAGGTCCAGCTCCACCGGCTGCGGGAACCGGGACAGGTTGTTCACGCAGAGCACGATGTCGTCGCCGAACTCGCGCACGAACGACAGCACGGTCGGGTTGCGGGAGCCGATCTCGGTGAAGCTGCCGACGCCGAACGTCGGGTGCTGCTTGCGGACGGCGATCAGCGTGCGGGTCCAGTGCAGCAGCGAGTTCGAGTTGCGCAGCTGGGCCTCCACGTTGGTGACCTGGTAGCCGTACACTGGGTCGGCGACCAGCGGGAGGTGCATGCGCTGCGGGTCGGCGGTGGAGAAGCCGCCGTTGCGGTCCGGCGTCCACTGCATCGGGGTGCGGACGGCGTCGCGGTCACCGAGCCAGATGTTGTCGCCCATGCCGATCTCGTCGCCGTAGTACAGGACCGGGGAGCCCGGAAGCGACAGCAGCAGCGCGGTGAACAGCTCGAGGGTGTCGATGTCGTTGTCCAGCAGCGGGGCCAGCCGCCGGCGGATGCCGATGTTGGCCTTCATGCGGGGATCCTTGGCGTACTCGTCCCACATGTAGTCGCGCTCCTCGTCGGTGACCATCTCCAGGGTCAGCTCGTCGTGGTTGCGCAGGAAGATGCCCCACTGGCAGTTCTCCGGGATGCCCGGCGTCTGCGCCATGATCTCCGAGATCGGGAAGCGCTGCTCCCGGCGTACGCCCATGAACAGACGCGGCATGACCGGGAAGTGGAAGGCCATCTGGCACTCGTCGCCGTTCTCGCCGAAGTACTCGACGACGTCGGCCGGCCACTGGTTCGCCTCGCACAGCAGCACCCGGTCGGGGTACTCGGCGTCGACGACCTTGCGCAGCTTCTTGAGGAACTCGTGGGTGCGGGGGAGGTTCTCGCAGTTGGTCCCCTCCTCCTCGAACAGGTAGGGGACGGCGTCCAGCCGGAACCCGTCGACGCCGAGGTCCAGCCAGAACCGCAGGGCGTCGATGATCGCCTCCTGGACCTTCGGGTTCTCGAAGTTCAGGTCGGGCTGGTGGCTGAAGAACCGGTGCCAGAAGTACTGCTTGCGCACCGGGTCGAACGTCCAGTTGGAGCTCTCGGTGTCGACGAAGATGATCCGCGCGTCGGCGTAGCCGGTGTCGTCGTCGGCCCACACGTAGAAGTCGCCGTAGGGACCCTCGGGGTCGCTGCGGCTGGCCTGGAACCAGGGGTGCTGGTCCGAGGTGTGGTTCATGACGAAGTCGATGATCATCCGCATCCCACGCGAGTGGGCGGCCTCGATCAGCTCCTTGAAGTCCTCGATGTCGCCGAACTCCGGCAGCACCGCGGTGTAGTCGCTGACGTCGTAGCCGCCGTCGCGCAGGGGGGAGGAGAAGAACGGCGGCAGCCAGAGGCAGTCGACGCCGAGCCACTGCAGGTAGTCGAGCTTGCCGATCATGCCGCGCAGGTCGCCGATGCCGTCGGCGTTGCTGTCGGCGAAGCCGCGGACCAGCACCTCGTAGAAGACGGCGCGCTTGAACCACTCGGGATCGCTCCCCGGGGCGGGGAGCGTCGACTGCTCGCCCGCGCCGGGGGTCGACTGGGCGGGGACGGGGAGGGTCATGGAACTCGGTCCTCGTTCGTTCTCGGGGGTGCTGGGCGGTGCGACGGCGCCGGCCGCGGCAGGTCCGGCGCCGTCGCGGGTGAGGACGGTCGGGAGACCCGTCAGGGGGTCAGTGGGTCCACCGGTGCGGACAGGGTGCGGTGCACGGTGAACACGTGGGCCGGTTCCCGGTAGGGGTCCAGCTCGACGTAGTTGTGCTGGCCCCAGTCGTAGTGCGCGCCGGTGAGCTCGTCGGTGACGGAGAACCGGTCGGACCAGTCCAGCCCCAGGGCCGGCATGTCCAGTGACGTGGTGCCGATCTGGGTGTAGCTGCTGTTCAGCGAGACCACCACGAGCACCGCGTCGTCCGAGCCGGGGTCGGTCTTGGAGAAGCAGAGCAGGTTCTCGTTGTCGATGTGGTGGAACCGCAGCGTGCGCAGCTGCTGCAGCGCCGGGTGCGCCCGGCGGACCTCGTTGAGCCGGCGCAGGTAGGGCGCCAGTGTGCGGCCGCTGGCCTCGGCGCCGGCCCAGTCGCGGGGACGCAGCTGGAACTTCTCGGTGTCCAGGTACTCCTCGCTGCCCGGGCGCAGGCCGACGTGCTCGAACAGCTCGTAGCCGGAGTAGACGCCCCAGGTGGGGCTCATCATCGACGCCAGCACGGCCCGGATCTTGAACATCGGCGGCCCGCCGACCTGCAGGGTCTCGTGCAGGATGTCCGGGGTGTTCACGAAGAAGTTCGGCCGCATGTAGTGCGAGTTGGCGGCCAGCTCGCGGCCGTACTCCTCCAGCTCCCACTTCTCCGTGCGCCAGGTGAAGTAGGTGTAGCTCTGGGTGAAGCCCAGCCGGGCGAGCTGGTGCATCATCGCCGGCCGGGTGAACGCCTCGGCGAGGAACAGCACGTCCGGGTCGGTCTTCTTGACCTCCCAGATGAGCCAGTGCCAGAAGTTCAGCGGCTTGGTGTGCGGGTTGTCGACCCGGAACACCCGCACCCCGGCGTCCATCCAGTGCCGCACCACCCGCAGCACCTCGGCGTAGATCCCCGCGGGGTCGTTGTCGAAGTTGATCGGGTAGATGTCCTGGTACTTCTTCGGCGGGTTCTCCGCGTAGGCGATCGTGCCGTCGGGCTTGGTGGTGAACCACTCCGGGTGCTCGCGCACCCAGGGGTGGTCCGGCGCCGCCTGCAGGGCGAGGTCGAGCGCGACCTCCATGCCCAGCTCGCGGGTGCGGCCGACGAAGGCCTTGAAGTCGTCGAGGGTGCCCAGCTGGGGGTGGACGGCGTCGTGCCCGCCCTCGTCGCTGCCGATCGCCCACGGAGAGCCGACGTCGTCCGGGGTCGCGACCAGGGTGTTGTTCTTGCCCTTGCGGTTGACCTTGCCGATCGGGTGGATCGGTGGCAGGTAGACGACGTCGAAGCCCATGTCGGCGATCGCCGGCAGCCGCTCGGCGGCCTGGGCGAACGTGCCGTGCGTGGGCTGGCCGCCGACGACCGGGCCCTCCGAGCGCGGGAAGAACTCGTACCAGGAGCCGTAGAGCGCCCGCGGGCGGTCGACCCACAGCTCGTACTCCCGGGTCGGGGTGACCAGCCGGCGCACGGGGTGCTCGTACAGGAACTGCTGCAGCGCCGGCGCGAACGCCGGGGCGATCCGGGCGGTGAGCTCACGGCCCTCGTCGCGGAGCGCCCCGACGGCGTCGTACAGCGCGGGGCGGTTCTCCTCGGGAGCGGCCGCGGCCACCTCCTCGAGCAGCCGGGCGCCGGACTCGAGGTCGTTGGCGAGCTCGTCGGCGCCCTGGCCGGCCTCGACCTTGACCTCCACGTCGTGGTGCCAGGTGCTCAGCGGGTCGTCCCAGGCCTCGACCCGGTAGGTCCACAGACCCTCCCGGTCGGGGACGACCGTGGCGGCCCACCGGTCGGGCTCGGGCCCGAACTCCCGCATCCGGGTCAGGGAGGGCGTCCCCGCGGTGCCGTCCGGGGGCGTGAGCACCACGGTGGCGGCCACGGCGTCGTGGCCCTCGCGGAAGACGGTGGCGGTGATCGGCAGGTGCTCGCCGACCACGGCGCGGGTCGAGAACGACCCGCACGACACGACGGGGGCGACATCGGTGATGCCGAGGCGGAGGTCAGCGCGGCCAGTCATCGCGGCAACGCTATCCAGATCCGCGCTGGTGGGCACTTCGGAGTGGTCTCGCCTCCGCCAGGAGAGGGAGGTGGGCTGCCTCCCCGGACCCCTGCCCCGCCCGCGTGCGTGGCCCCGGGCCGGGTGCCCGGTGGACGGGAGACCGGAGGTCGCTCGACCCGGTGCGGAGCTGCCGCCGCCGCTACTGTCGAACCCGTGCGAGCCCTTCGTCGACTGACCGTCCGAGCCTCGCTGCCCGAGGCGCTCCTCCCGCTGTCCCAGCTGGTGACGAACCTGCGCTGGTCCTGGCACCCGGAGACCCGTGACCTGTTCGAGGCGCTGGACCCCGAGCTGTGGGAGAGCTGTGGCGGCGACCCGGTGAAGGTCCTCGGTGAGGTGTCCGCCGAGCGGCTGGCCACGCTGGCCGCCGACCCGGCGTTCCTGCAGCGGTTGCAGACCGTCGCCGACGACCTCCGCGAGTACCTCGACGCCCCACACTGGTACCAGTCGCTGGGTGAGGACGCACCGGCGACGATCGCCTACTTCTCCGCCGAGTTCGGCATCACCGAGGTGCTGCCGCAGTACTCCGGTGGCCTGGGCATCCTCGCCGGTGACCACCTCAAGGCCGCCTCCGACCTCGGCGTCCCGCTGATCGGCGTCGGGCTGCTCTACCGGTCCGGGTACTTCTCCCAGGGCCTGTCCGCCGACGGCTGGCAGCTGGAGCACTACCCGGCGCTGGACCCGCACGGCCTGCCGCTGAAGCTGCTCCGGGACGCCGACCGCAACGCGGTGGTGGTCGCCGTGCCGCTGCCCGAGGGGCGCACGCTGTACGCGCACGTCTACCGCGCCCAGGTCGGCCGGGTGTCGCTGCTGCTGCTCGACAGCGACATCGAGGAGAACAGCCCGGCCGAGCGCGGGGTCACCGACCGGCTCTACGGCGGCGGCGAGGACCACCGGCTGCGGCAGGAGATGCTGCTGGGCATCGGTGGTGTCCGGGCGCTGCGCGCCTTCTGCTCGCTCACCGGCACCCCGCCGCCGGAGGTGTTCCACGCCAACGAGGGGCACGCCGGCTTCCAGGGCGTCGAGCGGATCCGCGAGCTCACCGAGTCCCACGGCCTGTCCTTCGCCGAGGCGCTGCAGGCGGTGCGCGGCGGCACGGTCTTCACCACCCACACCCCGGTGCCCGCGGGGATCGACCGCTTCCCCAAGGCGCTCATCGAGCGGTACTTCGCCGGGTTCGGCGTCCCGGTCGACCAGCTGCTGCCGCTGGGCGCCGAGGATGACCCGAGCAAGTTCAACATGGCCCACATGGGGCTGCGGCTGGGGCAGCGGGCCAACGGGGTCAGCCAGCTGCACGGCCACGTCAGCCGGGACATGTTCGGGCCGCTGTGGCCGGGCTTCGACCCCGACGACGTCCCGATCGGGTCGATCACCAACGGGGTGCACGCCCCGACCTGGACCGCTCGCGAGCTGCTGGAGCTCGGCACCCAGACCACCAGCCAGGGGGATCCGCTCGAGGTCGACGGCGACGTGCACTTCGACGGCGTCGACCGCATCCCCGCCGCCGAGCTCTGGAACACGCGCCGGCTGCTGCGGAGCCGGCTGGTCGAGGAGGTGCGCCGCCGGGTGCGGGCCACCGCGCGGTCCCGCGGTGCGGCGGAGGCCGAGCTGGACTGGACGGAGACCGTGTTCGACCCCGACGTGCTGACCATCGGCTTCGCCCGCCGGGTGCCCTCGTACAAGCGGCTGACGCTCATGCTGCGCGACCCCGGTCGGCTCAAGGCGCTGCTGATGGACGACGAGCGGCCGGTCCAGCTGGTCATCGCCGGCAAGAGCCACCCGGCCGACGACGGTGGCAAGCAGCTGATCCAGCAGATGGTGAAGTTCGCCGACGACCCGGACATCCGGCACCGGATCGCCTTCCTGCCCAACTACGACATCGGCATGGCCCGTCACCTGTACTGGGGTTGCGACGTCTGGCTGAACAACCCGTTGCGGCCGCTGGAGGCCTGCGGCACGTCGGGGATGAAGTCCGCGCTCAACGGCGGGCTCAACCTCTCCATCCGCGACGGGTGGTGGGACGAGTGGTTCGACGGCCAGAACGGCTGGGCGATCCCGACCGCCGACGGTGTCGAGGACCCGGAGCGGCGGGACGACGTCGAGGCGCAGGCCATCTACGACCTCCTCGACCGGCAGGTCCTGCCGCGCTTCTACGAGGTCGACGGCGAGGGCATCCCGGGCCGCTGGGTGGAGATGGTCCGCGACACGCTGCGGGAGACCGGCCCGAAGGTGCTCGCCACCCGGATGGTGCGGGACTACGTGCAGCGGCTCTACGTTCCGGCGGCCGGCGCCGCCCGTGCGATGGCCGCCGAGGGCTACGCGCCGGCCCGCGCCGAGGCGGCCTGGCGGGCCCGGATGCTGGAGCACTGGCCCGGGGTGCGGGTGGCCCACGTGGAGGCGACCGGCGTGGGGGAGACCCCGGAGATCGGCGGGGGCATCGACCTGCGGGCCGAGGTCGAGCTGCCGGGGCTCACCCCGTCCGACGTGCTGGTGGAGGCGGCCTACGGGCGGGTGGACGACGCCGACGGGCTGCACGAGGTCACCACGCTGGAGCTGCGGCACGACGGTGCGGAGGGTTCGCGGCACTGGTTCGCCGGAACCGTGCCGCTGGAGCGCACCGGCGCCTTCGGCTACACGGTCCGGGTGCTGCCGCACTCGGAGCTGCTGGCCACGCCGGCCGAGCTGGGGGTCGTGGTCAACGCCTGAGGAAGGACCCGCTCGCGTCACCCCTCGCCAGCTCGGGGTGAGCCGCTGAGCGGGGCCGGGGCCGTTCCCTTACGTCACCTGCTCGGGGCAGGGCCTCGGCAGCGGGCTCACGGCTGACTGCTCACAGTCATCGTGCCGTAGCGGAACGTGGCGGTCTCGGTGGTGAGGATGTGACCGTTGGTACGTGCCGGGCAGAACGGGCCGAGATCACGGCGCGGCACGCGGTGGCGGGCGGTCGGATGTGCGGGTCCGTCGTTAGGGTGGCCTCCATGCCCGACCGCTGTGAGGTGCTCCCCGGAGACTCTGTCGTCGCCCGCCGCGGCGGCGGCCTGCTGTGGGTCGACGCCCCCGGCTCACCGGCGCTGGTCGCCGCGCTGCACGCCTGTCTCGGCGTCAGCGGCCCCGGCGCCGACCGTGTGCTCGCGGCCGTCGCCGGACAGGTGAACCGGCTCTCCGACGGCCCCGTCTCCTTCGCCCTGGTCCTCGCCGACACCACCGACGGCGCCGGCTCCGGCGCCGCGCTCTGGTCGGGGAAGGGTCAGCCGGCCGTCGACGGGGTGCCGGTCTCCGGCTCGGCCGCCGACGGGTGCACCCTGGCCTCGGGCTTCGCCCTCGGGCAGACGCTGTACGTCGGCCCCGGGCAGCAGGCCGCGGCCATGCCGCCGGGGGTCGCGCTCGACCTCGTCGAGGGCACCGTTCCCGGCTCCGGTGCGCTGCTGCAGCTGGCCGCCGCCGTGCCGCCCGCGGTCGCCGTGCCGCGGTCTGCCGGGCTGCCCAGCGAGTCGCCCTTCACCGCGAGCACCGACGGGGGTTTCAGCGGCGCCGGGCGGGCCGCCTCCGCGGCGGCCGCCCCGTCGGGTGAGCAGACCGCCTTCTGGCGTCCGGAGCCCCCGGCGGCCCCGGTGCTCCGCTTCGACGACGGCATGGTCGTCACCGTCGACGAGGACCTGGTGCTCGGGCGCCGTCCCGACGGACACGACCTGGTCACCAGCGGATCGGCGCGCCCGGTGCCGATCGCCGACACGCAGAACGTGCTGTCCTCCGCGCACGCCGCCATCCAGCGCTCCGGCCGCGAGGTGTCGCTGATCGACCTGGGCTCGCTCAACGGCACCCACGTCGCCGGCCCCGAGGCGACCGAGTGGACGCAGCTCGAGCCGGGGGTCCCGCACGTCCTGGCCGACGGCGACCGCCTGCTGCTGGGCTGGACGGTCATCACCTTCGAGCAGGCCGCCGAGTAGGACCGTTGTGGCAGTGCGGCGGCGGACCCTCGCGGCGCTGCTGGCGGTGTCCTGCGTCGGGGCCTGCTCCGGACCCACCGCGGACGGCGTGACCACGCTGGTCAAGGCGGACGGCCGGAGCCCGTCTCTGGGCTCGGAGGACGTCGGCGGCGGGTACTACGCCGTGCTGGAGGTCGCCTACGACGAGGCGACGGCCGCGGCGGCCTGGGATGCGGTCGTCCCCTCCGGTCTGCCATCGGCCGACGGTGAACCTCGCGAGCCCGGTCGCTACGGGGCGCTCGAGGACGTCGACCTCGCCGAGCAGGTGCTCGTCGTGTTCTCCGGCGGCCAGTCGGGCGTCTGCCCTGGCTGGCTCGGTGACGTCTCGGTGGCCGATGGCGAGGTGCACCTCGAGGAACGCCGGCACGTCCCCGGGGACGGCTGCACAGACGACTTCGCCCCCTACCGCCTCGTCCTGGCGGTGGACCGGGACCGGGTGCCGGCCGCCGAGGCGCTGCCGACCGAACGGGTGCTGGTCGACGGGAGGGACCTGGCCGGGCTGGTGACCAGCTACCCGGCCGGCTGAGGGCTGACGGTCAGCCGGCGTGCGCCGCCGCCGGCTGCGGCGGGCGCAGCACCCGCAGGGCCCACACCGACCGGCCGGGCAGCTGCACCGGGCCCGGGGCCACCGCCGTCGGCCGGGGTGGCTGACCGGTCGGGTACTCGGTCGCCAGCACCAGCTCGTAGCCGTCGCTCCAGGGTGCACCCGGCAGGACGACGTCGACCGGGTCGGCGCCGGCGTGCAGCCAGATCAGCCACGAGTCGTCGACCACCGGCCGCCCGCGTTGGTCGCGGTGCCGCAGGCCGCGGCCGTCGAGGTACATGCCCACGGTCTGCAGGTCGGTGTCGAACCAGTCACCGCTGGTGAGCTGCTCTCCGGTGGGGGAGAACCAGGCCAGGTCCCGGGTGCCGCCGGTGCCGGCCACCTCGGCGCCCTCGAAGAAGGCCTCCTGGCGCAGCGCCGGGTGCGCCCGCCGCAGCCCGACGGCGTGCGCGACGAACGACCACAGATCGGCGTCGATCGCCCCCCAGTCGAGCCAGGAGACCTCGTTGTCCTGGCAGTAGGCGTTGTTGTTCCCGCGCTGGGTGCGGCCCAGCTCGTCGCCGGCGGTCAGCATCGGCACGCCGGTCGACAGCAGCAGGGTCGCCAGGTGGTTGCGCACCTGGCGGGCCCGCAGCTCGGTGACCGACGGGTCGTCGGTGGGGCCCTCGACGCCGCAGTTCCAGTTGCGGTTGTGGCTCTCGCCGTCCCGGTTCTCCTCGCCGTTGGCCTCGTTGCACTTGGTCTCGTAGGTGACCAGGTCGGCCATGGTGAAGCCGTCGTGGGCGGTGACGAAGTTGACCGAGGCGAACGGGCGGCGGCCGTCGGAGCGGTACAGGTCGGAGGAGCCGGTGAGCCGGTAGGCCAGGTCGCGCACCCCCACCCGGGCCCCGGACCACACGTCGCGCACGGTGTCGCGGTACTTGCCGTTCCACTCCGTCCACGGTGGCGGGAAGTTGCCCACCTGGTAGCCGCCCTCCCCGACGTCCCAGGGCTCGGCGATCAGCTTGACCGTGCTGACCACCGGGTCCTGGTGGACCACGTCGAAGAACGCCGACAGCCGGTCGACGTCGTGCATCGAGCGGGCCAGCGCGGAGGCGAGGTCGAACCGGAACCCGTCGACGTGCATCTCGGTGACCCAGTAGCGCAGCGAGTCCATCAGCAGGCCGAGCACGGCCGGGCGGCGGACGTCGAGGGTGTTCCCGCAGCCGGTGTAGTCGGTGTAGCGGGACGGGTCCTCACCGCCCAGCCGGTAGTAGCCACCGTTGTCGATGCCCTTGAACGACAGGGTCGGGCCGGTGTGGTCGCCCTCGGCGGTGTGGTTGTAGACGACGTCGAGGAGCACCTCGATGCCCGCGGCGTGCAGCGCCTTGACCATGGCCTTGAACTCGGTCACCTGACCGCCGCGGGAGCCTGCCGAGCTGTAGGCCGCGTGCGGGGCGAAGTAGCCCAGCGTGTTGTAGCCCCAGTGGTTGGTCAGCCCGCGCCGCAGCAGGTGCGGCTCGCTGACGAAGTGGTGCACCGGCAGCAGCTCGACCGCGGTGACGCCCAGGGAGACCAGGTGCTCGACGAAGGCCGGGTGTGCCAGGCCCGCGTAGGTGCCGCGCAGTGCCGGGGGCACGTCGGGGTGCAGCTGGGTCGCGCCCTTCACGTGCACCTCGTAGATGACCGTGTCCGACCAGGGCGTGTCCAGCCGGGTGTCGCCGTCCCACGGGAAGGAGTCGTGGATGACCACGCCCCGCGGCACGTACGGCGCGGAGTCCCGGGGGTCGGCGAGGTTCGGGTCGTGCCGGTCGTGCCCGAACAGCGCGTCGTCGAGGACGAGCTCGCCGTCGACCGCCCGGGTGTAGGGGTCCAGCAGCAGCTTGGCCGGGTTGTACCGGGCGCCGGACGCCGGGTCGTGCGGCCCGTGCACCCGGTAGCCGTACCGCTGCCCGGGGCCGACGCCGGGCAGCCGCCCGTGCCACACCTGGTGGGTGGTCTCCTGCAGCCGTTGGCGGTGCTCGGTGCCGTCGGCGTCGAACAGGCACAGGTCGACCGCCGACGCGCCGGCCGACCACAGGGCGAAGTTGGTGCCGGTGCCGTCCCAGTGCGCTCCGAGGGGGGCCGGCCGCCCCGGCCACACCTCCGCCGTGCCGCCGGACCACCGTGCCCCCGTCGAAGCGCTCACCCCGAGCATGGTGCCCGACACGGCCACGCCCCGTCCGTCGCGACGCCCGGCGGGTTGGTTGGATGGCCTCCGTGGAGAACGAGGCCGTCGTCGAGATCCGGGGTGTGGACGTCGTCCGGGGCCAGGCGCACCTGTTGCGCGGGGTCGACTGGACCGTCCGGGCCGACGAGCGCTGGGTGCTGCTGGGGCCCAACGGGGCGGGGAAGACCACGCTGCTGCAGCTGGCGGGTGCGCAGATGCACCCGACCCGCGGCGAGGTGCAGGTGCTGGGGGAGACCCTGGGCGCCGTCGACGTCTTCGAGCTCCGGCCGCGGATCGGGCTCACCAGCGCCGCGCTCGCCCAGCGGATCTCCCCGAGCGAGCGGGTCGGTGACGTCGTCGTGAGCGCCGGCTACGCGGTCATGGGCCGGTGGCGCGAGCGCTACGACGTCCACGACCTCACCCGGGCGGCGATGCTCATGCAGCAGTGGGGCATCGCCCCGATGGCGCACCGGCCCTTCGGCACCCTCAGCGAGGGTGAGCGCAAGCGCACCCAGATCGCCCGCGCGCTGATGACCGACCCCGAGCTGCTGCTGCTCGACGAGCCCGGCGCGGGGCTGGACCTGGGCGGCCGGGAGGACCTGGTCACCCGGCTCACCGGCCTGGCCCGCGACCACTACGCGCCGGCCCAGGTGCTGGTCACCCACCACGTCGAGGAGATCCCGCCCGGGTACACCCACGCGCTGCTGCTGCGCGCCGGGGAGGTGGTCGCCGCCGGCCCGATGGCCGAGGTGCTCACCGCGCCGCTGCTGTCGGAGGCCTTCGGCGTCGGGCTCGACGTGCAGCTGGACCGCGGCCGGTTCGCCGCCCGCCGCGCCTGAAGGACCCCCTCGCCCCCCACCGCTCGCACGCTCGCGGCGGGCCCCTGCGAGGGGGCCGGTCGTAAGGTGCGGGCATGAGCGAGCCGGAGTTCGTGACCCTGCAGGTCGACGGTCCGGTCGGCACGATCCGGCTGGACCGGCCGAAGATGAACGCGATCGACGAGCAGGTCCACCGGGAGGTCCGCGCCGCCGCGCTGGAGGCCGGGTCACGGGAGGACGTGCGCGCCGTCGTCCTCTACGGCGGGGAGCGGGTGTTCGCCGCCGGCGCCGACGTGCGGTCGATGGCGGGGCTGGCCGGCGCGAGCATGGTCGCCTGGGGGCGCGAGCTGACCGCGTCCTTCACCGAGGTGGCCCGGATCCCCAAGCCGGTCATCGCCGCGATCACCGGCTACGCGCTGGGCGGCGGGTACGAGCTGGCGCTGTGCGCGGACTTCCGGGTGATGGGCCACGGGGCGAAGGTGGGGCAGCCGGAGATCCTGCTGGGCGTCATCCCCGGTGCCGGCGGCACGCAGCGGCTGGCCCGGCTGGTCGGCCCGGCCAAGGCCAAGGACCTGGTCTTCACCGGCCGGCACGTGGGTGCCGAGGAGGCGCTGGAGATGGGGCTGGCCGACGCCGTCGTCCCGGACGAGGACGTGTACGCCACCGCCGTGGCGATGGCCCGCAAGTTCGCCGCCGGCCCGCCGCTGGCGTTGGCAGCGGCGAAGCGGGCGATCGACGAGGGGCTGGACGGGTCGCTGGCCGCCGGCCTGCAGCTGGAGAGCCGGCTGTTCGCCGAGCTGTTCGACACCGAGGACCAGGCGGCGGGGATGCGCTCGTTCCTGGAGCGGGGGCCGGGCAAGGCCACCTTCACCGGCCGGTGACCGTTCCGCAGCGACTGTCGTTCATCACCCTCGGCGCCCGCGACGTGGGCCGGCTGCGCGCCTTCTACGCCGCCTGGGGCTGGCAGGAGCGGGACGGCGGCAGCGACGCCTTCGCCCAGTTCGACCTCGGCGGCGTGCGGCTGGCCCTGTACCCGCTGGCGCGGCTGCGCGCCGAGGCCGCCCCCGACGCGGCGCTGCCGGAGCCGGGCGGCTGGAACGGGGTGACCCTGGCGGTCAACGTGGCCACCCGCGCGGAGGTCGACGTGGCGTTCGCCGCCGCGCTGGCCGCCGGGGCCGCCACGGTGGCCCCGCCGGTGGCGCGGGACTGGGGCGGCTACAGCGGCTACGTCGCCGACCCCGAGGGCACCCGGTGGGAGCTGGCCTGGCTGCCCGGCCTCCTGGAGGGCTGAGCCGGACGGCGGAGGTGCGGGATCATGCCCGGGTGACCGCACCGGGCCCCGCCGCTGACGTCGACCGCTCCGACCGCGCCGGTCGGGCCTGGGCCGAGCGCGCGGTCGCGCTGGTCGAGGCCGACGCGCACCGCAGCGCCGACACCCACCTGCTGGTGTTCCCGCTGCCGCCGGAGTGGGGGATCGACCTCTACCTCAAGGACGAGTCGACCCACCCCACCGGCAGCCTCAAGCACCGGCTGGCCCGCTCGCTGTTCCTCTACGCGCTGTGCTCCGGCCAGCTGCACGAGGGCAGCACGGTCGTGGAGGCCTCCAGCGGGTCGACCGCGGTCAGCGAGGCCTACTTCGCGCGGATGCTCGGGCTGCCCTTCGTCGCGGTCATGCCGGCGGCCACCAGCCCGGAGAAGATCGCGCTCATCGAGTTCCACGGCGGCCGGTGCCACCTGGTCGCCGACGCCGGCAGCGTGTACGACGAGGCGCGCCGGATCGCCGCGGAGTGCGACGGCCACTACCTGGACCAGTTCACCAACGCCGAGCGGGCGACCGACTGGCGCGGCAACAACAACATCGCCGAGTCGGTGTTCGACCAGCTGGCCCGGGAGCGCCACCCGGTGCCGGAGTGGGTGGTCGTCGGGGCGGGGACCGGGGGCACGAGCGCCACGATCGGCCGGTACCTGCGCTACCGCCGGCTGCCCACCCGGCTGGCCGTCGTCGACCCCGAGGGGTCGGCCTTCTTCGCCGGCTGGCGCGACGGCGACCCGGCTGCCACCGCGCGCGGGTCGCGGATCGAGGGGATCGGCCGCCCGCGGGTGGAGCCGTCGTTCGTGCCGACGATCGTCGACCGGATGGTGTGCGTCCCGGACGAGGCGTCGCTCGCGGCGATGCGGCACCTCCAGCGGGTCACCGGGCGGCGGGCCGGCGGCTCGACCGGCACCAACCTGTGGGGCGCCTTCGGGCTGGTCGCGGAGATGCTCGCCGCGGGCCGCACCGGCAGCGTCGTGACGCTGCTGTGCGACGGCGGCGAGCGCTACGCCGACACCTACCACTCCGATGCCTGGGTGGCGGGCCAGGGGCTGGACCTGGCGCCGTGCACCTGGACGCTCGAGCACTTCACCGCGACGGGGGAGTGGCACCCTCCCACGTGACGGGGACCACCCGTACCGGCGTCGTTACCGATGAGTAACCTCGATGATCGGCGCGAGGCGGGCCCCGCCCGCGCCCCGACGAAGCACCGCGGAGGTCGTCTGACGATGGACATCGTCGTTCTGGTCAAGCAGGTCCCCGACTCCGGCAGCGAACGGAAGCTGGACCCGGCGGACAACACCGTCGCCCGGGCCGCCGCCGACAACGTCATCAACGAGATGGACGAGTACGCCATCGAGGAGGCGCTGACCCTCAAGGAGGCGCACGGCGGCGAGGTGACCGTGCTGACCGTCGGCCCGGACACCGCCACCGACGCGATCCGCAAGGCGCTGTCGATGGGCGCGGACAAGGCGGTGCACGTCAGCGACCCCGCGATCCACGGCGCCTGCGCCCCGCAGACCAGCGCCGTGCTCGCCGCCGCGCTCTCCCGGCTGTCGTACGACCTGGTGCTCTGCGGTGCCGCGTCGACCGACGGACAGGTCTCGGTCATGCCCGCGCTGCTGTCCGAGCGGCTGGGCATCCCGCAGCTGTCCGGCGCCCGCAAGCTCACCGTGGAGGGCGCGACGGCCCGGGTCGAGCGGCAGACCGACGGCGGCTACTGGGAGCTGGAGGCCCAGCTGCCGGCGATCGTCTCCACCTGGGACACGATCAACGAGCCCCGGTACCCCTCGTTCAAGGGGATCATGGCGGCCAAGAAGAAGCCGGTGGAGACGCTGACCCTCGCCGACCTGGGCATCGACCCGGCGACGGTCGGTCTGGCCACCGCCACCAGCGCCGTCGTCGACTTCGCCGGCCGCCCGCCCAAGGGCGAGGGCGTGAAGGTGACCGACGACGGCGACGGCGCCGAGAAGCTGGTCGGCTTCCTCGCCGAGCAGAAGATCGTCTGAGCCGGACCTCGAGGAAGAGGAGCAGCAGAACATGGCAGAGGTACTGGTCCTGGCCGAGCTGGACCCGGCCGGCGGTGGCGCGCGCAAGACGACGCTGGAGGCGCTGACCGCGGCCCGCGCCCTCGGTGAGCCCTCGGCGGTCGTGCTCGGCGCCCCCGGCGCCGCCGCATCGGTGCGCGAGCAGCTGGCCGAGTACGGCGCGGCGAAGGTCTACGTCGCGGAGTCCGACGACGTCGACGCCTACCTGGTCGCCCCCAAGGCCGAGGTGCTGGCGCAGTTGGTCGCCGACAAGCAGCCGGCGGCGGTCGTCATCCCGTCCTCGTCGGAGGGCAAGGAGATCGCCGGCCGGCTGGCTCTCAAGACCGGCAGCGGCTTCCTCACCGACGTCACCGAGATCGCCCCCGACGGCACCGCCACCCAGGTGGCCTTCGCCGGGGCGACGATCGTGCACTCGAAGGTCACGGTCGGCACGCCGATCTACACCCTGCGCGGGAACTCGGTCACCGCCGAGCCCGCCCCCGCGGCCGGCGCCGAGGAGTCCGTGGCGGTCTCGATCACCGAGCAGGCCCGGCAGACCCGCGTGGTCGACCGGGTGGTGGAGCAGAAGAGCAGCCGCCCCGAGCTCACCGAGGCGTCGGTCGTCGTCTCCGGTGGCCGCGGTGTGGCCAGCGCGGAGAACTTCGCCGTCATCGAGGGGCTCGCCGACGCCCTCGGCGGCGCCGTCGGCGCCTCGCGCGCGGCGGTCGACTCCGGCTTCTACCCGCACACCTTCCAGGTCGGGCAGACCGGCAAGACCGTCTCCCCGCAGCTCTACATCGCGGTCGGGATCTCCGGGGCGATCCAGCACCGCGCGGGGATGCAGACCTCGAAGACGATCGTCGCGGTCAACAAGGACCCCGAGGCGCCGATCTTCGAGCTGGCCGACTTCGGTGTGGTCGGCGACCTGAACACCGTCGTCCCGGCCGCCACCGAGCAGATCGCCGCCCGCAAGTAGTCGTTCCAGCATGCCTCTCGCTCGTCGGGCACCGACCTGGGGTCGGTGCCCGACGAGCGTGCGAGGCATCCGCTTTCCACCAGCCGGGCGCCCGGCGACGGGGCCCGTTCCCCGGCGCCTACGCTTGCCGGTGCCATGACCTACCAGGACCAGCCATGACCTACCTGGACCACGCGGCCACCACCCCGATGGTGCCGGCCGCCGTCGAGGCGATGGCGGCACAGCTGGGCCGGGTCGGCAACGCCTCGTCGCTGCACGCCAGCGGGCGCGAGGCCCGGCGGGTGGCCGAGCAGGCGCGCGAGCAGCTCGCCGCCGCCCTGGGCGCCCGCCCCTCGGAGGTGCTGTTCACCGCCGGTGGCACCGAGGGCGACAACCTCGCGGTCAAGGGCCTGTACTGGGCCCGGCGGGGCACCGACGACCGGCGGCGCCGGATCGTGGCCAGCCCGGCCGAGCACCACGCCGTCCTGGACAGCGTGGAGTGGCTGGAGAAGCACGACGGCGCCGAGGTCACCTGGCTGCCGGTCGAGCCCAGCGGCCGGATCACCCCCGGGGCGCTGGCCGACGCCCTCGGCGAGGGCACCGACGTGGCGCTGGTCAGCGTCATGTGGGCCAACAACGAGATCGGCGCGGTCAGCGACGTCGCCGCGCTGGCCGAGGTCGCGCACGCCGTCGGCGTCCCCCTGCACACCGACGCCGTCCAGGCCGTCGGCCAGCTGGCCGTGGACTTCACCGCCAGCGGCGTCGACGCGCTGACCATGACCGGGCACAAGCTCGGCGGGCCGATGGGCGCCGGCGCACTGCTGCTGCGCCGGGACGCCGAGTGCACCCCGCTGCTGCACGGCGGGGGCCAGGAGCGCGACGTGCGGTCGGGCACCCTCGACGTCGCCGCCATCGTCGGGCTGGCCACCGCGACGCAGCTGGCCGTCGCCGACCGGGAAGAGCGGGGCACGCGGATCGCGGCGCTGCGCGACCGGCTGGTGACCGGCGTCGTCGCCCAGGTGCCCGACGCCCAGCTCAACGGCCCGGCGCTGGACGACGTCGTGGCCGGTGGCCCGGGCCGGCTGCCCGGCAACGCGCACCTGTCCTTCCCGGGCGCGGAGGGCGACGCGCTGCTGATGCTGCTCGACGCGCGCGGCATCGAGTGCTCGACCGGGTCGGCGTGCAGCGCCGGCGTCGCGCGCCCCAGCCACGTGCTGCTCGCCACCGGGGCGGACGCCGCCCGGGCGCGCAGCTCGCTGCGGTTCAGCCTCGGCCACACCTCCACCGACGGCGACGTCGACGCCGTCCTCGAGGTCATCGCGCCGGTCGTCGAGCGGGCGCGCCGGGCCGGCACCGGGCGGTCCTGACCGTGCGGGTCATCGCCGCGATGAGCGGGGGAGTGGACTCGGCGGTCGCCGCCGCGCTGGCGGTGGAGGCCGGGCACGACGTCACCGGCGTGCACCTGGCGCTCTCCCCGGACCGCCAGCAGCTGCGGAGCGGGTCGCGGGGGTGCTGCAGCGTCGAGGACGCGCACGACGCCCGGCGGGTGGCCGACGAGCTCGGCATCCCGTTCTACGTGTGGGACCTGGCCGAGCGGTTCCGGGAGGACGTCGTCGAGGACTTCGTCGCCGAGTACGCCGCCGGTCGCACGCCCAACCCCTGCCTGCGCTGCAACGAGAAGATCAAGTTCTCCGCGGTGCTGGACCGGGCGCAGGCGCTCGGCTTCGACGCCGTCGTCACCGGCCACCACGCCCGGCTGACCGACGGCGAGCTGCGCCGCTCGGTCGACGCGGCGAAGGACCAGTCCTACGTGCTGGGCGTGCTGACGCCCGCGCAGCTGGCCGGTGCCGCCTTCCCGCTCGGGGGCATGACCAAGGAGCGCGTGCGCGAGCTCGCCGCCGAGCGTGGGTACGCGGTGGCCGCCAAGCCCGACTCGCACGACATCTGCTTCATCGCCGACGGTGACACCCGCGGCTTCCTCGCCCGCCGGCTGGGCGAGCAGCCCGGGCCGGTGGTCGACGCGCTGACGGGGGAGACCGTCGGCACCCACGCCGGCGCCTACGGCTTCACCGTCGGTCAGCGGCGCGGGCTCGGGATCAGCACCGGCGACCAGCGGCCGCGCTACGTGCTGGGCATCGAGCCGGTGAGCCGCACGGTGACCGTCGGCACCGCCGAGCAGGCCGAGGTCGGCGAGGTGCGCACCGGGGCGCCGACGTGGACCGGACCCGCGCCCGTGGTGCCGTTCACCGCGGAGGTGCAGCTGCGCGCGCACGGCACCCCGGTGCCGTGCACGGTCACCGCGGCCGGCGACGGCGGCCTGCAGATCGAGCTGGGCCGCCCGCAGCGCGGCGTCGCGCCGGGTCAGTCCGCGGTGCTGTACGAGCCGGACCCGGTGCGGGGTGACCGGGTGCTCGGCCAGGCAGCCGTCCGCCGCGCGCAGTGACGACGGCGGTCGGCGGGTGCCCGGGAGGGGCGGGCTACCGTCGGCGCCGTGGCCTCGCCGAGTGACTCCCCGGACGACAGCAGCACCTCCGGCCCGGCCGTGCCGGGCCAGGACGGCCTGACGGCTGGTCCCTTCCCGTGGGGGCCTGCCTCCGGGGTCGGGTCGCTGCCCGGCACCGACCCGGTGGAGGCGATGCGGGTGGTGCTCGGTGAGCTGCCGGACTTCCCGCACCTGCCCGAGCTGCCCGGTCGGGGCGCCGGGGCCGACATGATCGGCCGTTCCGCCGGCCTGCTGGTCGACCTCGCCGTCGACCTGGTCCCGGCCGGCTGGCGGCTCGTCCCGCGCCCCGGCGCCGACCAGCGCCGCGCGCAGGAGCTCCTGGCCCGCGACCTCGACGCCCTGCACGAGGTCGCCGACCGCTATACCGGCCCGTTCAAGGTGCAGGTCACCGGCCCGTGGACGCTGGCCGCCGGGCTGGAGCGCACGCGGGGTGACCGGGCCGTCGTCGACGCCGGCGCCCGGCGCGACCTGGCCCAGTCGCTGGCCGAGGGCGTCGCCGCCCACGTCGCCGCGGTGGTCGGGCGGGTGCCCGGCGCCCGGGTCGTCGTCCAGCTCGACGAGCCCTCGGTGCCCGCGGTGCTGCAGGGTGGGCTGCCCACGGTGAGCGGATTCGGCAAGCTGCCCGCCGTCGAGGCGCAGGTGGTCGAGGAGGAGCTCGCCGACGTGGTGGGCCGCATCGCGGCACCCGTGGTCGTGCACTGCTGCGCCAACCGGGCGCCGCTGGAGCTCTTCCGCGCCGCCGGGGCCGCCGCCGTCTCCTTCGACCTCGGCATGGTGCAGGACCTCGACGACATCGGCACCGCGGTCGAGGCGGGCACCCACCTGCTGGTCGGTGTCGTGCCGGGGACCGACGCGACCCTGGCTGCACCGAAGGTGACCGCCAGCCGGGTGCAGTCGTGGTGGCGGGAGCTGGGTTTCCCGGTCGAGCACCTGCACGAGGCGGTGGCCCTGACACCGGCCTGCGGCCTGGCCGGGGCCAGCCCGGCCTACGCCCGGACGGCGATGGAACACGTCCGGGAGGCGGCGAAGTACCTGCTGCCCGAGTGAGCGGGCTCGGCTCAGCCGAGCCCGCCGACCGGTGACACCACGCCGGTGTCGCGCGGGCAGGCCCACACCGCCTCGCCGTCCTGCAGTGTTGGGGTGAGCGGGTGCGTGGTCGGGTGCCGCGGGCAGGGTGGCCAGTTCGTCGGCCGAGAGCCCCACAGCGCCTCGATGGCCCACTCCTGCACCCGGTCGGCCACCTCGACCACCTGCTCGTCCAGCGGCTGCCCGAGGGTGACAGCCACCCCCTGGCCGCTGCCGTCGGCGCGCCACAGCATGGCGCCGGCGCGGCCGGGGTCACCCGTCCAGTCGCTCGCCTCGATGCGCGGCAGGGGGACGCCGGTCGCGACCAGGTCGGCGAGCACGGGGGCCAGCGCCCGGGTCAACTGCTCGTCCACGGGTCCATGGTGGCCCACTGGTGAACGGTTCGCCCGGCTGTCGTCAAGGTCCTCGTCGCATCTGTGGACGGGCCTTTGACCTGGACATTCGGCTGGTCGATGTTGTCGGTTGCCGGTAGGCTTCGAACACACGTTCGGATTGGTGGGAGGTGTCCGTGAGCCGTTCGGCGACGCTGGACGCCGTTGCGCCGAATGTGGTCGCGGAGCTGCGGGCCGAGGGCCTGAGTGAGCTGGATGCGGCGTTGGCTGCGTTGGCTGGGGAGGGGCTGCACGGGCTGTCCGACGGTCAAGTGTTGGACCGGACGGCGCTGCTGGTGGCGGCGCGGAACCGGTTGGACGCGGAGCTGACCCGCACGGTTCGGCACGCCGAGCTCACGCAGGCCGCGGAGCACGACGGGCTGAAGTCGATGCGGTCGTGGATGATCGGACACGTGCGGTTGGCCCCGGCCCAGGCGTCGCGGATCGTGCGGGCCGGGCGTGCGCTGGAGTCCTTCCCGGCGCTGGCGGCGGGGTTCGCCGCGGGGTCGGTGACCGCGGCGCAGGTGAACGTGGTGGCGGAGGAGGTCGGCCCCGGTGAGGTGGCGCAGGCCCAGGAGCAGGGCATCGACCTTGCGGAGTTCGATCAGACCTGGGCGGTGATCGCCGCCGGTGCGCCGCATGAGTCGTTGAAGGCCGCGGTGCGGCTGTTCGAGGCCGCGCTGGACCCCGACGGTCCCGAGCCCGACCCGACCGAGGGCCGGCGGCTGACGATCGCCAAGCACGCCGATGGTTCGGTGACCGGGCGGTTCGGTCTGGACGCGGTGGGTGGGGAGAAGGTGCAGGCGGCGATCGAGTCGATCCTGCAGGCCGACCGCCCCAGGGGCGATGAGCGGACCCGCGCCCAGCAGCAGGCCGACGCGTTCGTGCAGGTGTGCGACAACCAGCTGGCGTCGGGGAACCTGCCGACGCTGCGGACGGTGAAGCCGCACGTGGTGGTGGGGATCGACCTGGAGGACCTGGTCGACGACACCGTTGGCCCGGGTGTGGCACAGCTCGGGTTCGGGGCGATGATCTCTGCCGCCCGCGCCCGGTACCTGGCCTGTGACGGGAGCATCTCCCGGATCGTGATGGGCCCTGACGGGGTGCCGCTGGACCTGGGCCGGGACCACCGGGTGGTCACCCCGGGGTTGCGCAAGGCGGTGGAGCGCCGCGACAAGTCCTGCGTGTTCGCCGGCTGTGGCGCCCCGACCTGGTGGTGCGACGTCCATCATCTGATCCACTGGCTCCACGGCGGCGAGACGTCACTGACCAACTCCGCACTGTTGTGCGAACGGCACCACACCAAGGTCCACCACGGATTCCGGGTCGAACGACAACCCGACGGGCGATGGCGCACCTCCCGGCCCGACGGCACCGAGATCCTCATCGGACCCCGGCTCACCTGACGTCGACGATCGCCCGCTGCCCCTGCCCGCTGCTCGCTGCCTTGGCAGGGCCGGGCGGCTGCGGGCACCACCGGCGACCGCGCGCACCCGCGCGGGTGACGCGGCGGCGACCGCCGTGTCCCGTCGGACCCGCCGGTTACGGTTTCCTGCGTGAGCACCGAGGCAGGGGTGGAGCAGGACGCGGTGGACGGGCGCGACCAGCCCGCGGTCGAGGCCGCCGTCGACCGGGCGGACCTCACCGAGGTCCCCGACGAGGTCCGCACCCGGCACCGCGACCTGTCCGAGGAGCTCGACCGGTACGCCTTCGCCTACTACGTGCAGGACGCTCCGCTGGTCAGCGACGGCCAGTACGACGAGCGCCTCGCCGAGCTGAAGGCCATCGAGGCGGCCCACCCGGCGCTGGTCACCCCCGACTCGCCGAGCCAGAAGGTCAACGGCGGCTTCGCCGCCACCTTCGCCCCGGTCCAGCACCTGGAGCGGATGCAGAGCCTGGACAACGCCTTCTCCTCCGACGAGCTGTCGGCCTGGGCCGCCCGCGTCGAGCGCGACGCGGGCGCCGGTGTCAGCTGGCTCTGCGAGCTCAAGATCGACGGCCTGGCCGTCGCGCTGCTCTACGAGAAGGGCCGGCTGGTGCGGGCGGCCACCCGCGGTGACGGCACCACCGGTGAGGACGTCACCGCCAACGTGCGCACCATGCGCGACGTCCCGCCGCAGCTGAGCGGTGACGACCTGCCCGACCGGCTCGAGGTCCGCGGGGAGATCTACTTCCCGGTCGCCGCCTTCGCCGACCTCAACGCCGCGATGGTCGAGCAGGGCAAGCCCCCCTTCGCCAACCCGCGCAACGCCGCGGCCGGCTCGCTGCGCCAGAAGGACCCGAAGGTCACCGCATCCCGCCCGCTGCAGCTGATCGTGCACGGCATCGGTGCGCACGACGGCTGGCAGCCCGCGCGGCAGTCCGAGGCCTACGCCCGGCTGCGTGAGCTCGGCCTGCCCACCAGCGGACGGTACGAGGTCGTCGACGACCTCGAGGCCGTCTGGGGTTACATCGAGCGTTACCGCGACCAGCGGCACTCGGTCGAGCACGAGATCGACGGCGTCGTCGTCAAGGTCGACCAGGTGGCCCTGCAGCGGCGGCTCGGCTCGACCAGCCGCGCCCCCCGCTGGGCGATCGCCTTCAAGTACCCGCCGGAGGAGGCCACCACGACGCTCCTGGACATCCGGGTCAACGTCGGCCGCACCGGGCGGGTCACGCCGTTCGCCTACATGGAGCCGGTCAAGGTCGCCGGCTCCACCGTCCAGCTGGCCACCCTGCACAACGCCAGCGAGGTGCAGCGCAAGGGCGTGCTGATCGGCGACACCGTCGTCATCCGCAAGGCCGGCGACGTCATCCCCGAGGTGCTCGGCCCCGTCGTCGCGGCGCGCACCGGCGACGAGCGGGCGTTCGTCATGCCCACCCACTGCCCCGAGTGCGGCACCGAGCTGCGGCCGGAGAAGGAGGGCGACGCCGACATCCGCTGTCCGAACTCCCGCTCCTGCCCCGCCCAGCTGCGGGAACGGGTCTTCCACGTCGCCGGCCGCGGCGCCTTCGACATCGAGGTGCTCGGCTACGAGGCGGCGGTCGCGCTGCTGGAGTCACACCTGCTGACCGACGAGGGCGACGTCTTCTTCCTCGACGAGGAGGCGCTGTGCCGCACCGACTTCTTCACCAAGAAGGACGGCACCCTCTCGGCCAACGGTCAGAAGCTGCTGGCCAACCTGCAGACCCGCAAGGACGTCCCGCTCTGGCGGGTGCTCGTCGCCCTCTCCATCCGGCACGTCGGGCCCACCGCCGCACAGGCGCTGGCCCGGGAGTTCCGCTCGATCGACCGGCTGATGGCCGCCGGTGAGGACGAGCTGGCCGCCGCCGAGGGCGTCGGCCCGACCATCGCCGCCGCGGTCCGCGACTGGTTCGCCGTCGACTGGCACCGCGAGGTGGTGGAGAAGTGGCGCCGGGCCGGGGTCCGGATGGCCGACGAGGGGGAGGACGCCGGCCCCGGTCCGCTCACCGGGGTCACCGTCGTCGTCACCGGGTCGCTGCGCGACCACAGCCGCGACCAGGCGATCGCCGCGATCCAGCAGCGCGGCGGCAAGGTCACCGGGTCGGTGTCGAAGAAGACGGGGTTCGTCGTGGTCGGCGCCGACCCGGGCAGCAAGTACGACAAGGCCGTGCAGGTGAAGGCGCCGATCCTGGACGACGACGGGTTCCAGGTGCTGCTCGAGCAGGGCCCGGACGCGGCCCGCGAGGTCGCCACCATCGGCGAGGGCACCGACCAGGCCTAGGGATCTCGCGTCAGGCCGGGGGCATCCGGGCGACGGTCGCGGCGAGGCCGGTGAGGTGTGCCAGCCGCAGCAGCTCCGAGCGCCGGAACGCCGGCCCGCCGGACCGGCCGAGCAGCACCGCCTGACCGCCGTCCAGCGGGGCGGCCATCATCTCGACCGCCAGCTCCTGCCAGCGGCTCGGCACCCACTCCGCCTCGCTGGGCAGCAGCAGCGGCCCGGTCAGCGGCAGCCAGGGCATCGAGACCCCGTCCAGCGAGGGTGCGGCGTCCGATGCCGCCAGCACCTGCACGTCCCCCGCCGAGCCGGTGAGCACCACCGCCCAGCCGCTGCGGAAGACCCGCGGCAGCTCCGCGGCCAGCGTCTTCGCCGTGCCCTCGCCGGCCGGTGCGAGCGCCTCCAGCAGGTTCAGCTCCCGATGGGTGTCCAGCGGCCCGGCGAACGGGCGCAGCGACTCCACCTGCACCCCGTCGACCGCGGTCGCCGCGGTGATCAGGCTGTCGGCCACCCGGTCGGGCGGGAGCTCGACCACGATGTCGTCGACGGCCACACCGTTGCCGCGTTCCAGGACGTCGACCGAGACGATGTCGATGCCGGCCTCGCCCAGTGCGGTGGCCACCGCGCCGAGGATGCCGGGCCGGTCGGGCACGACCAGCCGCAAGAGGTAGGACACGTCGATCCTCCGGTGCCGTCCGGGTGCGGGCCGATCTCCGTCGATCGCGGGCAGGTGCAGCCTCCCGCATGGAGGGCCCGGGCTCCAAGCCCGGCTCGCACGGGCGCCCGTCGCCTCCCACGTACAGTGGCGGGGTCGTGGACGTGGGCCCCAGCGGGCCCGGCCGGCTGACGGAGTGGGGTCGCAACAGAGCATGAGCAGCATCTCGCGGGACGACGTCGCGCACCTGGCGCGCCTGGCCCGGTTGGCGGTGACCGACGACGAGCTCGACCGGTTCGCCGGCCAGCTCGACCAGGTGCTCGCAGCGGTCGCCCGCGTCGGCGAGGCCGCCGTCGGCGACGTCCCACCGATGACCCACGCCGTGCCGCTGACCAACGTGCTGCGCGCCGACGAGGTCACCCCGAGCCTGCCCCGCGAGGCCGTGCTGGCCGCCGCGCCCGCCGCCGAGGACGACCGCTTCCGCGTGCCGCGCATCCTGGGGGAGAGCGCGTGATGGCAGCCGCAGGAGCATCGCAGGGCGCGCTCACCGCGCTGGACGTCGCGGAGCTGTCCCGCCGGCTCACCGCCGGTGAGGTCAGCGCCGCCGAGGTCACCCGTGCCCACCTCGACCGGATCGCCGCCGAGGACGGCGCCCTCGGCGCCTACCTGCACGTCGACGGCGACGCCGCGCTGGCCGCCGCCACCGTCGTCGACGAGGCGCGTGCCGCCGGCGCCGAGCTGGGCCCGCTGGCCGGTGTCCCGGTGGCGCTGAAGGACCTGGTCGTCACCGAGGGGGTGCCCACGACCAGCGCCTCGAGGATCCTCGAGGGCTGGCGGCCGCCCTACAGCGCGACCATCGCCACCCGGCTCGCCGAGGCCGGCACCGTGCTGCTCGGCAAGACCAACATGGACGAGTTCGCCATGGGCTCCTCCACCGAGAACTCGGCCTACGGCGTCAGCCGCAACCCGTGGGACCGCGACAGGGTCCCGGGCGGCTCCTCCGGTGGGTCCAGCGCCGCCGTCGCCGGCTCCCTGGCGCCCTGGGCCATCGGCACCGACACGGGTGGCTCGATCCGCCAGCCGGCTGCGCTCACCGGCCTGGTCGGGCACAAGCCCACCTACGGCTCGGTCTCCCGCTACGGCCTGATCGCGTTCTCCTCCAGCCTCGACCAGGCCGGGCCGATGGCCCGCACGGTCCTGGACGCCGCCCTGATGCACGAGGTCATCGGTGGCCACGACCCGCGCGACTCGACCAGCATCGACAGCCCGCTGTCCGGGCTGGCCGACGCCGCGCGCGCCGGTGCGGCGGGCGACCTGCGCGGTGTCCGCGTCGGTGTCGTCCGCGAGTTGGGCGGGGACGGGCACGCCGAGGGCTACGACCCCGGGGTGCTGGCCCGCACCCGGGAGGCGGTCGAACTGCTCGCGAGCCTGGGCGCCGAGGTCACCGAGGTCTCCTGCCCGTCGTTCGACCTCGCGCTCCCGGCTTACTACCTGATCGCCCCCAGCGAGGCCTCCAGCAACCTGGCCCGCTACGAGGGCGTCCGGTTCGGGCTGCGGGTCGGCGACGACGGCAGCCGCGACCTCGACGAGGTCATGGCGCTCACCCGGGAGCAGGGCTTCGGCCCGGAGGTCAAGCGGCGGATCATCCTGGGCACCTACGCGCTGTCCAGCGGCTACTACGACGCCTACTACGGCCAGGCGCAGAAGGTCCGCTCGCTGATCGCCCGCGAGTTCACCGCCGCGTTCGCCGGGGTGGACGTGCTGGTCAGCCCGACCAGCCCCACCGTCGCCTGGCCGCTGGGCGCCCGGGTCGAGGACCCGATCGCGATGTACGCCGCCGACCTGTGCACCCTGCCGGCCAGCCTGGCCGGCCTGCCGGCGATCTCGGTGCCCAGCGGCCTGTCCGAGGGGCTGCCCGTCGGCCTGCAGGTCATGGCGCCGGCGCTGGCCGACGACCGCTGCTACCGGGTCGCCGCCGCCCTCGAGGCCGCGCAGGACGCCGCCCGCGGCCACCGCCTGCTCGACGAGCTGCCGACGGCCGCCGGGACCCCGGCGTGAACGGCCCGCTGAAGGCAGCCTGGGGGCTGACCGCCTTCGTGATCGTCGCCGGGATCGTGCTGTGGGCCGTCACCGGCCGCGCGATCTTCGCCGTCTTCATCGGCCTCGGCCTGCTCACCGCGGTCGGCGCCTGGTTCACCGGGCGCACCGCGCCCACCTCGAAGCAGACCCGGGTGCAGGGCGAGCTCAGCTACCCGGAGGAGAAGGAGTGACCGCCACCATGTCGGACCGGCTGGTCGAGTTCGACGACGCCGTCGCCCGCTACGAGCCGGTGATCGGCCTGGAGACCCACGTCGAGCTGGGCACCGCCTCCAAGATGTTCTGCGGCTGCTCGACCACCTTCGGCGCCGAGCCGAACACCCAGACCTGCCCGGTCTGCCTCGCGCTGCCCGGCTCGCTGCCGGTGGCCAACGTCGCGGCGATCGAGGCGACCATCCGGATCGGGCTGGCGCTGGGCTGCCGGATCGCGAACTGGTCGCGGTTCGCCCGGAAGAACTACTTCTACCCGGACATCCCCAAGGGCTTCCAGACCAGCCAGTACGACGAGCCGCTGTGCACCGCCGGCCACCTCGACGTGCAGGTCGACGGGCAGACGTACCGGGTGGAGATCGAGCGGGTGCACCTGGAGGAGGACACCGGCAAGAACCTGCACGTCGGTGGCGCCACCGGGCGGATCCAGGGCGCCGACCACTCGCTGGTCGACTTCAACCGCGCGGGCATCCCGCTGGTCGAGATCGTCACCCGGCCGGTCCCGGGCGCCGGCGCCAAGGCCCCCGAGGTCGCCCGCGCCTACGTCACCGAGCTGCGCGAGATCCTGCTGACCCTCGGCGTCTCCGAGGTGCGCATGGAGCAGGGCAACCTGCGCTGCGACGTGAACACCTCCCTCGCCCCGGTCGGCAGCCTCGAGTGGGGCACCCGCACGGAGACCAAGAACGTCAACTCCCTGCGCTCGGTCGAGCGCGCCGTCCGGTACGAGATGCGCCGTCAGGCCGCCCTGCTGGACGACGGCGGGACCGTGCGCCAGGAGACCCGGCACTTCCACGAGGACACCGGGTCGACCTCGCCCGGGCGCAGCAAGGAGGAGGCGACCGACTACCGGTACTTCCCCGAGCCCGACCTGGTGCCGCTGGCGCCGGACGCCGACTGGATCGAGCGGCTGCGCGCCGCCCTGCCGGAGCTGCCCGCTGCCCGCCGGGCCCGCCTGCAGGAGGAGTGGGGCGTCTCGGCCACCGAGATGACCTGGCTGGCCAACGCCGGCGCCCTCGGCCTGGTCGAGCAGACCGTGGCCGCCGGGGCCACCCCGGCCGACGCCCGCAAGTGGTGGCTGGGTGACCTCGCCCGCCGGGCCAACGAGCTCGGGGTCGAGCTCGGCCAGCTGGCGATCACCCCGGCCCAGGTCGCCGAGCTCACCGGGCTGGTCGCCGCCGGCACGGTGAACGACAAGCTCGCCCGGCAGGTGCTCGACGGGGTGCTCGCCGGCCAGGGCGGTCCGGCGCAGGTCGTGGAGGCGCAGGGGCTGGCGGTGATGGGGGAGTCCGACGAGCTCGTCGCCGCCGTCGACGCCGCCATCGCCGGTGCCCCCGACGTCGTGGAGAAGGTCCGCGGCGGCAAGGTCCAGGCGCTGGGTGCGCTCGTCGGGCAGGTCATGAAGGCCACCCGCGGCAAGGCCGACGCCCCGACCGTCAAGCGCATGCTCGAGGAGCGCGTGCTCGGCTCCTGACCGGCCTACCGTGGCCGCGTGGCGCTGCCGGCCGTGGAGCTGCGCCCGCTGACGCGGGCGGACTTCGGGCTGCTCGGCCGGTGGCTCGCCGACCCGCTGGTCGCCCGCTGGTGGCACCACGAGTGGGGGCCGGACGCCGTGGAGCGGGACTTCGGTCCCTGCGTCGACGGCACGGAGCCCACGCAGGTGCACCTGGGGGTGCACGCCGGCGACCCGTTCGGCCTCGTCCAGCTCTACGCGTTCGCCGCCTACCCGGAGTACGTCGTGGAGCTGTCCCCGGTCTGCCCCGTCCCGCCGGGCGCGCTCAGCATCGACTACCTGGTCGGCGAGCCGGCGGCCCGCGGCCGCGGGCTGGCCGCCGCGATGATCGCCGCCGCGGTCGCCCGCGGGTTCGCCGAGCACCCCGACGCGCAGGACGTCCTGGTGCCGGTGGTGCTGGGCAACACGGCGTCCTGGCGGGCGCTCCAGCGGGCCGGCGCCAGGTGGTACGCGGCGGGTGAGCTGGCGCCGGACAACCCGGTCGACCCGCCGCACCACGTCGTCCACCGTTTCACGCGGCGGTAGCCGGCCGGCTACAGCGGCGAGCTGGCTCCCGACGACGGCGGGGTCACCCGCAGCACCTTGTCGTCGTCCTCGGCGGGCTGACCGATGCCGTCCCGGTTCGAGGTGGTGATCCACAGCGCGCCGGCCGGGTCGACGGCGACGCTGCGCAGCCGCCCGTAGCGGCCCTCCAGGAACGACTCCGGCTCCTCGACCGGCCGGCCCGTCTGGTCCAGCTGCACGATGGTCACCCGTTCGCCGTCCAGCGCGCCGAGGAACACGTACGGCCCGCTGACCGCGCAGCCGCCCAGCCCACCCTCGGCCGCCGGCACCTCCAGCACCGGGCGGGTGCCCTGCGGACCGACGTCGCCGTCGGGGCGCACGGCGTCCAGCGCGTCGGGGCCGGTGGGCGCCTCGTCGGTGGCGAACACCCGCTCGTCGGCGCCGACGCACAGCGCGGTGACGTCCCGGTGGCCGCGGGAGGTGACCGGCCCGGCGCCCACCGGCTGACCGAAGACGTCGACGGCGAGCACCTTGCCGGCCAGCGACGCGGGGTCGGCGGCGAGCGCCGGGTCACCCGTGTCGCCGGTGCCCACGTAGAGCGCGCCGTCCGGGCCGAAGACCAGACCGCCCCCGTTCCCGGCCTCGCCCCGCGGGATGCCGGTGAGCACCGGGTTGGGCGTGCCGCCGATCGGGAAGCGGACCACCCGGTTGTCGGTGGCCGTCGAGACGTACGCGTAGAGCAGCCCGTCCTCGGGGAAGGTGGGCGACAGCGCCAGCCCGAGCAGCCCGCCGTCGCCGGTGGCGTCGACCGGCAGCACCATCAGCTCGCGGGCCGGCGAGCGGTCGGGGAACACCTGCAGCAGCCGGCCGCTGTCCCGTTCGCCGACCACGGCGGTGCCGTCGGGCAGCACCACCAGCCCGGTGGGGACGGCGAGCCCGGTGGCCACGACGTTCGGGTCGCCGGCGGCCTCCTCCTGCTGGGTGCCGGGCGTGGAGGGCTGCCCGGGGACCGGGGCGGGAGGGCTGTCCCGCGGCGGTCCGACCTGCGGCGGCTGCCCCTGGGGGATCTCCCGGAACGGCCCGGACGGGGTGTACCCGCCGCCGCACCCGGTCAGCGCCGCGCCGCCGAGCAGGGTGCCGGCGAGCAGGGCACCGGCCAGCCGGGTGCGCGCACGCGCCGTCCGCCGTCCCACGCCAGCCACAGTACGGCCCGCCGGTCCGCGGTGCGGTCGCCCGAGCGGGCCGCCGGGGCCGCTGCGCCCTAGGGTCGAGAGCCGTGCCGGAGACGTCCCCGCCCCTGCTGGAGCTCGGCCCCGACGAGACGCTGCACGTGCTGGTGCCCTCGCGGGCGCTGGCCGGTGCGGTCGAGGCGCTGTCACCGCGGGTGACGGCGCACCGCTTCGACCCGGCCGACGGCCTGCCCACCGGGGCGGCCACCCGGGCCCAGGTCCTCGTTCCCCGCGGTGGGTCCGAGCCGACCCGGGAGCTGCTGGACGCGCTGCCGGACCTGCGCCTGGTGCAGCTGCTCAGCGCGGGTGCGGAGAAGTTCGCCGGCCGGCTGCCGGACCGGGTGGTGCTCTGCAACGCCCGCGGCGCGCACACCCCAGCCACCGCCGAGTGGGCGGTGGCGGCCACGCTCGCCGCCCAGCGTGGGCTCCCGTCCTTCACCCGGGCGCAGGACGCCGGCCGCTGGGCGCCCGCCACGCACCACTCACTGGTCGGCGCCCGGGTGCTGGTCGTCGGCGCCGGCGACATCGGCCGGACCATCGGCCGGATGCTCGCCGGCTTCGACGTCGAGCTGACCTGGGTCGCGCGCACCGCCCGAGCGGGCGTGCACGGCATGGACGAGCTGCCCGGGTTGCTGCCGCACGCCGACGTCGTGGTGCTCATCGTGCCGGTCACCCCGCAGACCACCGGCATGGTCGACGCCCGCTTCCTCGCCGCGATGCGGGACGGTGCCCTGCTGGTCAACGCCGCCCGAGGCGTGGTCGTGGACACCGACGCCCTGCTGGCCGAGCTGCACCGCGGGCGGCTGCGCGCGGCGCTGGACGTCACCGACCCCGAGCCGCTCCCCGACGGGCACCCGCTGTTCGCCGCCCCGGGGCTGCTGCTGACCCCACACGTGGCCGGTGACGTCCCCGTCACCGAGGCCCGGGCGACCGCGGCGGTCACCGAGCAGCTCGCGCGCGTGCTGGCCGGCCGGCCCTTGGCGAACGTCGTCCACGACTACTAGAAGGACCCGACTGCCCCCCCCCGCCCGCCGGGTTCAGCTTCAGCGACAACGAGCCCGACCACCTGGCCGTGGCCGGCGTGGAGTTCGGGTCGCCCGGGCGAAGGCGACCGCGTTCATCGTCTCCTCCGCCTACGCCGGGATCGGTGGCGCCCTGATGGCGCTGGCCTACGGCCGCATCTCACCCGACGTCTTCACGTTCCAGCTGTCCATCGACTTCCTGATCATGATCGTCCTGGGCGGCGTGGGCACCATCGCCGGCGCGGTCATCGGGGCCGTCTTCGTGGTGACGCTGCCGCTGGTGCTCACCCAGTACAGCTCGGTGCCGCCGTCCCTGACGCTGCCCGGGTCCGGTGGCGTCGACGCCGGCACGCTGGCCCGGTTCCTCTACCCGATCGCGATCATCCTCGTGCTGCTGTTCCTCCGCGGCGGCCTCATCGGGGGGATCAACCGGCTCCGCCGCCGGCCGCCGGACAGCAGCGGCCTGCCCCCGGTGGCCGGGCCGACCGGTCGCCCGGACGACGCCGGGACCGCGGTCCGACCCGGTGTCCCGACCGCGTCGGAGAGCTCCTGAGGTGCCGCTGACGGCCCGGGTCCCCGGCTCAGGGCGCCGGGATCCGGCCGTCGGTCAGCGCGGCCAGCCGGGGCAGGTCGCGGGCGCGCAGCACCGGGAGGCGCACCTGGCTGCCGCCGGCCGTCACCAGCCACAGCGCGCGGTCCTCGGCCACCCGCACGCCGGCCAGCTCGGCCCAGGTGACCAGCCGCCGGCCCACCAGGGAGCGGACGGTCATCCCGTCGGGGCCGACGTCGACGCCGACCCGCAGCACCCACGCGGCGAGCACCAGCGGCACCACCAGCAGGAGCAGCAGCCAGGGTGTGGCAGCGGCCAGCGGCAGCACGCCGACGGCCAGCAGGCCCACCGGCAGCAGCGCCGTCCGGCTCATCCGCATCCGCGCCGTCCCCACGTCCGTCGATGCTCCCAGAGCCCGGTCAGCCCGCGGCGAGCCGGGCCAGCCGGTCGGCGGCGTCGGTGCCGGGCGCGGCGGTGTAGACCACCAGGTGGACCCCGGGGGCGTCGGCGGGGGTGAGCTGGTGGTGCTCCAGCACCAGCTCACCGACCTCCGGATGGGCGAAGCGGCGCTCTCCGGAGGTGAACCGGTCGACGTCGTGACTGGCCCAGCCGGCCCGGAAGTGCTCGCTGGCCGCCTCCAGCCGGGCCACCAGGCGCACCACGGCCGGGTCGTGCAGCCGGCCGCCCACCTCGGCCCGGAACTGGGTGAGGAAGCGACGGCTGTCGGTGGTCCAGTCGGCGAGCAGCCCGCGCACCCGGGGGTCGGTGAAGACCAGCCACAGCAGGTTCCGGTCGCCGTCCGCGGCGTCGGCGGCGCCGGGGTAGAAGCGTTCGTAGGCACGGTTCCAGCCGACGATCGACCAGTCGGGCGTGATCGCGTAGGCGGGGGAGGGGCCCAGCGCGTCCAGCAGCCGCTGCAGGTGCGGGGGCAGCCCGCCGGCGCTGCCGGCCGGGACGGCGGCGGCGTGCCCGGCCAGGCGCAGCACGTACTCGTGCTCGGCCGCCGACATCTGCAGGGTGCGGGCCACCGCGTCGACCACCTGCCGGGACGGGCGGATGTCGCGGCCCTGCTCCAGCCACGTGTACCAGGTGTGGCTCACCCCGGCGAGCAGCGCCACCTCCTCCCGGCGCAGCCCGGGTGTGCGGCGAGCGCCGGCTCCGGGCAGCCCGACGGCGGCCGGGTCGACCTGCCGGCGGCGCGACCGCAGGAAGGCGGCGAGCTCCTCGCGCGGGGTGCCGGGCACGGGTGTCCTCCTCGGGGCGGGCGACCACCTGGGTGGTGGTGCTGATACCAGCATGGACTGCATCTGGGGGAGGCGGACGGACCCGCCTAGCATCGCCGGCGTGACGACCGTCGAAGACCGACCCGAGCAGACCCCCGCCGTCGACATCAAGCCGCGCAGCCGGGCGGTGACCGACGGCGACGCCAAGGCCCCGGCCCGGGCGATGCTGCGTGCGGTGGGCATGGGCGACGACGACTTCGCCAAGCCGCAGATCGGCGTGGCCTCGTCGTGGAACGAGATCACCCCCTGCAACCTCTCCCTGGACCGGCTGGCCAAGAGCGCCAAGGAGGGGGTGCACGCCGCCGGCGGGTTCCCGCTGGAGTTCGGCACCATCTCGGTCTCCGACGGCATCTCCATGGGCCACGAGGGGATGCGCGCCTCGCTGGTGTCCCGCGAGGTGATCGCCGACTCGGTGGAGACGGTCATGTTCGCCGAGCGGCTGGACGGCTCGGTCCTGCTGGCCGGCTGCGACAAGTCGCTGCCCGGCATGCTGATGGCCGCCGCCCGGCTGGACCTCGCGAGCGTCTTCCTCTACTCCGGCTCCACCCTGCCGGGGAAGCTGGGCGACAAGGACCTCACGATCATCGACGTCTTCGAGGGCGTCGGCGCCTGCGCGCGGGGGCTGATCACCCGCGAGGAGCTGACCGCGATCGAGAAGGCCGCCTGCCCAGGTCAGGGCTCCTGCGGTGGCATGTACACGGCCAACACCATGGCCAGCGTCGCCGAGGCGCTGGGCATGAGCCTGCCCGGCAGCGCCGCCCCGCCGGCGCCGGACCGCCGCCGCGACGACTACGCGGTGAAGTCCGGCGAGGCGGTGGTCGAACTGCTCCGCAAGGGCATCACCGCGCGGCAGATCATGACCCGCGAGGCGTTCGAGAACGCGATCACCGTCGTCATGGCACTGGGCGGCTCCACCAACGCCGTCCTGCACCTGATGGCCATCGCGCACGAGGCGCAGGTCGAGCTGACGCTCGAGGACTTCAACCGGATCGGCGACCGCACGCCGCACCTGGCCGACGTGAAGCCCTTCGGCCGGTTCGTGATGACCGACGTCGACCGGGTCGGCGGTGTGCCCGTCGTGCTGCGCGCGCTGCTGGACGCCGGCCTGCTGCACGGTGACACGCTGACCGTCACCGGCAAGACCATGGCCGAGAACCTCGCCGAGCTCTCCCCGCCGGACCCCGACGGCGCGATCATCCACGCGATGGGCGAGCCGATCCACCGCACCGGTGGCCTGACGATCCTGCGCGGGTCGCTGGCCCCCGACGGCGCGGTGGTGAAGTCCGCCGGCTTCGACACCGACGTCTTCGAGGGCACCGCCCGGGTCTTCGACGGCGAGCAGGGCGCGATGGACGCCGTCACCGACGGCACGCTGCAGGCCGGCGACGTCGTGGTCATCCGCTACGAGGGACCCAAGGGCGGCCCGGGCATGCGGGAGATGCTCGCGGTGACCGGTGCGATCAAGGGCGCGGGGCTGGGCAAGGACGTCCTGCTGCTCACCGACGGCCGCTTCTCCGGGGGCACCACCGGTCTGTGCGTCGGGCACATCGCGCCCGAGGCCACCGACGGCGGCCCCATCGCGTTCGTGCGGGACGGCGACCCGATCCGCCTGGACCTGGCCAACCGCACCCTGGAGCTGCTGGTCGACGACGACGAGCTGGCCCGCCGCCGGGAGGGGTGGGCCCCGCCCGCCCCGCGCTACACCACCGGGGTGCTCGGCAAGTACGCCAAGCTGGTCGGCTCGGCCGCGCAGGGGGCAGTCTGCGGCTGACGCCGACCGGACGGTCTGCCGCCCCCATGGGGTGAGACCCGCCCGATGAGCCGTTCGGTCGGGCGGGTCCGGGGCCGACAGTTCCCGGTGTGGAGGAGACGTGCCGGCGTGCACCCGGCTGGTGGCCGCCGGCTGCCCTGGCGCTGACCGGGCGGGCCACCGGCCTGCTGCTGGCTGCCGGCGTCGCCGCGGTCGCCCTCGCCCTCCTCGCCGGTCTCCTGCCGTCCCGGGCGGCCGGGGCCGCGCTGCTCGGCTGCCTGGCCCTGGAGCTGTGGCGCCGTCAGCGCGCCGTCCGCGACCGGCCGCGTGCGCTGGCCCGGCTGCTGCGCTCGGAGTCGTTCGCCCGGTCCCTGGTGCACGCCGGCAGCGATGCGGCGCTGGTCCTCGACGGCACCCTGCGGATCGTCTGGGCCGCCCCCGGGCTGGCGACGACGACGGCGCGGGGCGCTCCGCTCACCGGCTGCCGCCTGGTCGACGCGGTGCACCCGGACGACGCGGCGGGGGTGGCCTCCTGGCTGACCGGCCCGGCGTCCGGCGGTGGCGGGCCGACCGGGCGGTGCACGTTCCGGCTGCCCGCGCCCGGGGTGGGCTGGCGGGTGCTCGAGGCCGGGGCCACCGACCTGCGCGCCGACGCGGAGGTGCGGGCGCTGGTGCTGCACTGTCGGGACGTGACCGCGCGCCGGGACCGGGAACGGGAGCTGAGCTCGCTGGCGTTCACCGACCCGCTCACCGGGTTGCCCAACCGGGCCGCGCAGCGGGAGGCGCTGGAGCGGCTGCTCGGCCGGTCGGGCCCCGAGGCCGACGCCGACGAGGTGGCCCTGCTGGTCGTCGAGGTGCACGGGCTGCGGGAGGCGGGCGAGCTGGCCGGCCGGGACGTCCTGGACGTCGCCGTCGCCGAGGTCGCCCGCCGGCTGCGCGCCACGGTGCGCACCGAGGACCAGGTCGCCCGGGTCTCCGCCGAGTGCTTCGGCGTGCTCGCGCACGGCACGGGCGACGAGCCGGACCGGCTCGCCGCGCGCTGCCTGGCCGTCATCGAGGCCCCGATCGGCACCGACGCCGGCCTGGTCGACCTCACCGCCGCGGTCGGGGTGGTGCCGCTGATGCCCGGGCTCACCGTCGCAGAGGCCAGTGACCGGGCTGACCTGGCTGTGCTCGACGCCCGCGCCACCGGCCCGGGCTCGGTGCGGCGCTACCGCCCGGAGCTGACCGCCACCCGGGACCGCCGCGACCAGCTGCGCCGCGACCTGGTCGGCGCCCGCGAGCGCGGTGAGCTCACGCTCGTCTGGCAGCCCATCGTGTCGCTGGCCGACCACCGGGTCACCGGGGTGGAGGCGCTGCTGCGCTGGCGGCACCCGGTGCACGGGGAGGTGCAGCCCGAGGAGTTCCTGCCGGTCGCCGAGCGCGCCGGGCTGCTGGTGGAGCTGCAGCGCTGGCTGCTGCACTCGGCCACCACCGGCGTGCAGCAGCTGCCCCAGCACGGCCCGGCGCCGCTCAGGCTCGGGGTCAACGTCTCCGCCGCCCACCTGGCGGCCGGCACGCTGGTCGGGGACGTGACCGCGGCCCTGGCCCAGAGCGGCCTGGCCCCCGAACGGCTCGTGGTGGAGATGTCCGAAGCGGCCCTGGACGGGTCGCAGGTGATCGACGACGTGCGGGCGTTGCGGCTGATGGGGGTGCACCTGGCCCTCGACGACTTCGGCAGCGGCCGGTCCGCCCTGCCGCGGCTGGGCCGGCTGCCGGTCGACGTGCTGAAGCTCGACCGGGCGATGCTGGCCGCCGTCGACCGGGACGCCTACACCCGGGTGGTGTGCGAGTCCGTCGTCGGCCTGGGGGCGTCGCTGGGCATCGACGTGGTCGCCGAGGGCGTGGAGACCAGCAGCCAGCTCGCCGTCCTCGAGGGCATCGGCTGCGGCTACGCGCAGGGCTTCCTGCTCTCCCGGCCGGTCTACCTCGGCGTTCTCGCCGAGCTCCTGGACGCCGGCTCGGGCCTGCTGTGGCCCGGGCTCGTGGGACGGGTGGGGTGACCGTGCTCCCGGCCGCGCGGTGGCGCGCGAGCGCCGCGCTGCCGGCGGCGGGGGACTGGCCACGCACCGCCGTCCTGCTGCTGCTGGCCGTCGTCGCCGGTGGCGTGGCCCTGCTGGCCGCGCTGGTCCCCGGGCGGTCGGCGCACGCCGGTCCGCTGGTGCTCGGTCTGGCCACCCTGGTGCTGGGCGCGCTGGTGCACCGGCACGGCCGCCGTCCCGACGCCGTCTCCGCCGACGTGTGGCGCACCGTCGCCGTGATCGCCGCGCTGCTCGGCCTGGGGCAGGTGGTCCGTGGGGTCACCGGTGCGGGGATCAACCCGACGGCGCTCGGCCCGGGCGACCTGGCGCTGGCCGCCACGGCGCCCGTGACGCTGCTGCTGTGCTCCCGGCTGGTCCGTGCCACGGGCAGCCGGCTCCGCGCCTCGGTGGCGCTGGACGCCGCGGTCGCGCTGGTCGCGCTCGGCGTGCTGGCCGAGGTGCTGCTGCCGGCGGTCGGAGGACCCGACGCCGACGGCGTCGACCGGCTGCTGACCGCCGGCTACCCGGCGCTCGGCGCGGTGCTGCTGGCCGGCGGGCTGGTCACCTTCGCGGCCGTCGGCCCGGCCCGGCGGGCCGCGGCCGGCTGGCTGCTGCTGGCGCTGGGCTCGTTGGCGGTGGCCGTGGTCAGCGGATCGCTCGCCGCCGTGCACCCCGCGACCGGCTGGGACGTGCTGACCGCCACGACGCTCCTGGGCATGCTCGCGGCCGTCACCCTGGCGTTGGAGGCCGACCCCGGCCCGGGCGCCGACGAGGGCGCCGACCCGGTGACCACGCCGCTGCTCGGGGTGCTGGTCAGCTACTGCCTGGCCTTCGGCGTGGTGCTGCTGCTGCTCGCCGGCTGGGCCGGTGGGCGGCCGGTCAGCGCACCGGAGGCGCTGGCCACCGGGCTGCTGCTGGCCGCCACCCTGGTCCGGACGCTGCTCTGGGCCGCCGACGCCACCCGGCTCACCCACCAGGTGCTGCGCACCGAGGCCTACTTCCGCACGCTGGTGCACAGCGCAGCGGACATCACCATCGTGCTGGACCAGCGCGGCGACATCACCTGGGCGTCCGGCGCCGGCCAGGGTCCGGGGGCCTGGGCCGCGCGGGACCTGGAGGGCCGGCCGCTGCTGGACTTCGTCCACCCCGACGACCGTGCCGACCTCGTGCGCGTGCTGGCCACCGCCGACCTCGAGGACTCCCGCGGCCGCTCCTTCCGGCTGCGCACCCGGGACGGGGGCTGGCGGCCGTTCGAGTCGGTCCGGGTCATCCCGTCGGCGGCGCTGCACGCCGCCCCCGAGGGAGCCCCGCGCGGCGCGTCCCGGAGCGGGAACGGCCTGGTGCTCCACCTGCGCGACGTCGACGGCCGGCGCGCCGGCGAGCTGGAGCTCGAACGGCTGGCCTACACCGACTACCTGACCGGACTGCCCAACCGGGCCCGGCTGATGGCGGCCCTGGCCGGGGCGCGCAGTCGCGCCGCCGGGGGCGAGGCCGCCTGCCTGCTGCTGCTGGACCTGGACGGGTTCAAGGCGGTCAACGACATCGCCGGGCACGAGGCGGGTGACCTGCTGCTGGTCGAGGTCGCCGACCGGCTGCGCGCCACCGTCCGCGACCGGGACCTGGTGGGCCGGCTCGGCGGCGACGAGTTCGCGGTCGTCGTGCGCGGCGCGCTGTCCGAGGCGACGGCGCTGGCCGAGCGGGTCGTCACCGAGCTGGCGGGGGTGCACCGGTCGGTGCCGACGCCCGGCGCGGACCCGGACCTGGTCTTCGACGTCTCCTGCAGTGTCGGGGTGACCGCGCTGGACCCGGCCGACGAGGTGTCGGCGACCATCCGCTCCGCCGACCTGGCGCTGCGCGCGGCGAAGGCGGCCGGCAAGGGGTGCGTGCGCCGCTCCGGCGAGGCGGCCGACAGCGCGACCGGACGGCGCACCCGGCTGGCCAGGGACCTGCCCGACGCGCTGTCCCGCGGTGAGCTGCGGCTGGAGTACCAGCCGGTCGTGGGCACCGTGGAGCGGCGCGTGCTGGGCCTGGAGGCCCTGCTGCGCTGGGACCACCCCGTGCTCGGAGCGGTCCCGCCGGCGGAGTTCGTCCCGCTCGCGGAGGACGACGGGCTGATCGTCCCGCTGCAGCGCTGGGTGCTGGAGCAGGCCACCGCGGAGCTCGCCGGGCTGCTGCGCCAGGGGCGGGACCTGCAGCTGGGGGTGAACATCAGCGTCCGGCACCTGCAGTCGGGCAGCCTGGTCCCCGACGTCGCGGCGGCGCTGGCCCGGGCCGGGCTGCCGCCGCGCCGGCTCATGCTGGAGGTCACCGAGTCGCTGTTCCTCGGCCAGCCCGACCGCGCCGACGGCGACCTGCAGACGCTGCACGACATGGGCTGCGTCATCTCCCTGGACGACTTCGGCCGCGGCTACTCGACGTTCGCCTACCTGACCCGGCTCCCGGTCGACGTGCTGAAGATGGACCGGGAGTTCCTGGCCGGCATCGAGTCCGACGAGCGCAGCGCCGCCCTCGTGTACACGGTCATCGAGCTGGGCCGGCGGCTGTCCATCGACGTGGTCGCGGAGGGGGTGGAGACCCCCGGGGAGCTGGCCGCGCTGCAGGCGCTGGGCTGCCGGTACCTGCAGGGCCACCTGATCGGGCGGCCCGTCGCCCCCGGCCGGCTGGCCGAGGCCATCGACGCCTTCGACGCCGGCCTCCTCGATCGCCATCCGGCCGCCGTGACCGGCGGGCCCGGGGGGCGCTGACCGCCGTCCCACGTTCGCTCTCACTGCTGTCCACTGAGTGGGACGCCGGTGTTGACGCCGAGACGGGAGGGGGCGCACAGTGGTGCCGTGCCCCGCACCCGTCTGCTCCGTGCTCCTGGTCTCGTAGCGATCCGCTAGCGCGCCGGTCCCTCCCGACCGACGCGCCACCCCTCCGTGCCACGGCACGAGGGGTTTTTTGTTGGCCGGGCACCGCTCGGCCGGACCATCGAGCGACCGCCGCAGCACCCCACCCGCCCAGGGAGATCGTCGAAGATGAGCACCAGCACCGGCCGCACCGCTGCAGCCCCCGGTCCCACCGCTGCGCCGGGAGCCGGTCCCGCACCGGCCGCGCCGGTCGCCCCCACCGAGGCCGCCGCCGCGGCCACGCTCGGCGTCGAGGCCACCGAGCGGTCGATCGCCGAGGCCGCCGCGGAGCCCGCCACCGGGATCACCGGCGCGCAGAGCCTGGTCCGCGCGCTCGAGGCGGTCGGGGTCGAGGTCGTCTTCGGCATCCCGGGCGGGGCGATCCTGCCGGCCTACGACCCGCTGTTCGACTCCGCCGTCCGGCACGTGCTGGTGCGGCACGAGCAGGGCGCCGGGCACGCCGCCACCGGGTACGCCCAGGCCACCGGTCGGGTCGGCGTCTGCATGGCGACCTCCGGGCCGGGGGCGACCAACCTGGTCACCCCACTGGCCGACGCCTACATGGACTCCGTGCCGGTGGTGGCCATCACCGGCCAGGTGCCCAGCGCGGCGATCGGCACCGACGCCTTCCAGGAGGCGGACATCCGCGGCATCACCATGCCGATCACCAAGCACAACTTCCTGGTGACCGACCCGGCGGACATCCCGCAGGCGATCGCCGAGGCCTTCCACCTGGCCGGCACCGGCCGGCCGGGCCCGGTGCTGGTCGACATCAGCAAGGACGCTCTGCAGGCGACCACCGACTTCAGCTGGCCGCCGCGGCTGGACCTGCCCGGCTACAAGCCGACGACGCGACCGCACGGCAAGCAGGTGCGCGAGGCGGCCGCGCTCATCGCCCGGGCCAGCCGGCCGGTGCTCTACGTCGGCGGCGGCGTGCTCAAGGCCGGTGCCAGCCCCGAGCTGGCCGAGCTGGCCGAGCTCACCGGCGCCCCGGTGGTCACCACCCTCATGGCCCGCGGTGCCTTCCCCGACAGCCACCGGCAGAACCTGGGCATGCCGGGCATGCACGGCACCGTCGCCGCGGTGACCGCGCTGCAGAAGTCCGACGTGCTGGTCGCCCTGGGCGCGCGCTTCGACGACCGGGTCACCGGCCAGCTGTCGAGCTTCGCGCCCGAGGCGCAGGTCGTGCACGCCGACATCGACCCGGCGGAGATCGGCAAGAACCGCAAGGCCGACGTCCCGATCGTCGGTGACGCGAAGGAGACGATCGCCGAGCTGGTGACCGCGCTGCGCGCCGAGCAGGCCGCCGGGCGGACCGCCGACCTGACCGCGTGGTGGGCGCAGCTGGACGACTGGCGGACCCGGTACCCGCTGGGCTACGACTGGCCCGAGGACGGCGCCCTCTCCCCGCAGTACGTGATCGAGCGGCTCGGTGCGATCGCCGGGCCCGACGCGATCTACACGTCCGGGGTGGGGCAGCACCAGATGTGGGCCGCCCAGTTCATCCGCTACGAGAAGCCGGGCACCTGGCTCAACAGCGGCGGGCTGGGCACCATGGGCTACTCGGTCCCGGCCGCGATGGGCGCGAAGTACGGCTGCCCGGACACCACGGTGTGGGCCATCGACGGCGACGGCTGCTTCCAGATGACCAACCAGGAGCTGGCCACCTGCGCCATCGAGGGCATCCCGATCAAGGTCGCGGTGATCAACAACGGCAACCTCGGCATGGTCCGGCAGTGGCAGACCCTGTTCTACGAGGGGCGCTACTCCAACACCCACCTGAACACCCACGGCGGCAAGCCGGGCTCGGGTCGACCGGTGCGCATCCCGGACTTCGTCGCCCTGGCCGAGGCGCTGGGCTGCGTCGGGCTGCGCTGCGAGAGCAAGGACGACGTGGACGCGGTGATCGAGAAGGCGATGGCGATCGACGACGCCCCCGTGGTGATCGACTTCGTCGTCGGCTCCGACGCACAGGTGTGGCCGATGGTCGCCGCCGGTGCGAGCAACGACGAGATCCTGGCCGCGCGCGACGTGCGCCCGGTCTTCGGCGACGGGCAGGTGTAGCGGGAGGACCCCGTCCCTCTCACCCCTCGCAAGCTCGGGGCGAGCCTCTGGACGGGGCCATCGGTTCCCCGGTCTCCTCTGAAAGGAACGTGTGCAATGCCACGCCACACGCTGTCGGTGCTGGTCGAGAACAAGTCCGGTGTGCTCGCCCGGGTCTCGGCGCTGTTCAGCCGGCGCGGGTTCAACATCGAGTCCCTCGCCGTCGGGCCCACCGAGAACCCGGACCTGTCCCGGATGACGATCGTCGCCGAGGCGGAGAGCCAGCCGCTGGAGCAGATCACCAAGCAGCTCAACAAGCTGATCGAGGTGATCAAGATCGTCGAGCTGGAGTCCGATGCCGCCGTCCAGCGCGAGCTCCTCCTGGTCAAGGTCCGCGCGCCGATGGCCGACCGCGCCCAGGTGCTGCAGACCGCGGAGCTGTTCCGTGCCCGGGTCATCGACGTCAACACCGAGACGGTCACCCTCGAGGCGACCGGCACGCCGGACAAGCTGCAGGCGCTGCTGGCCGTGCTCGCCCCGCTGGGGATCAAGGAGATGGCCCAGTCCGGCACGGTCGCGCTGGCCCGCGGCCCGCGGTCGATGAGCGGTGCCGGTACCTTGCGCCCCGTCGAGCGCTCCGCCTGAAGCTGCACCACCCCACCCGCGCTTTATCGCGATAAAGCACCGACCGAAGGAGAGCATCACCCGCATGGCCGCCGAGATCTTCTACGACGACGACGCCGACCTCTCGATCATCCAGGGGCGCACCGTCGCCGTCCTGGGCTACGGCAGCCAGGGGCACGCCCACGCGCTCTCGCTGCGCGACTCCGGCGTCGACGTCCGCGTCGGCCTGCCCGAGGGCTCGAAGAGCCGGGCCAAGGCCGAGGCCGAGGGGCTGCGCGTGGTCACCCCCGCCGAGGCCTCCGCCGAGGCCGACCTGATCATGATCCTGGCACCGGACCACGTGCAGCGGAAGCTGTACGCCGAGTCGGTCGAGCCCAACCTGCAGGCCGGCGACGCGCTGTTCTTCGGCCACGGGTTCAACATCCGGTTCGGCTACATCAAGCCCCCGGCCGACGTCGACGTCGCCATGGTCGCCCCCAAGGGCCCCGGTCACCTGGTGCGCCGGGAGTTCGCCGACGGCAAGGGCGTGCCCTGCCTGATCGCCGTCGAGCAGGACGCCAGCGGCAAGGCCCAGGCGCTCGCGCTCTCCTACGCCAAGGCGATCGGCGGCACCCGTGCCGGGGTCATCAAGACGACCTTCGCCGAGGAGACCGAGACCGACCTCTTCGGTGAGCAGGCAGTGCTCTGCGGTGGCATGTCGGCCCTGGTCACCGCCGGGTTCGAGACGCTCACCGAGGCCGGCTACCAGCCGGAGATCGCCTACTTCGAGTGCCTGCACGAGCTGAAGCTGATCGTCGACCTGATGTACGAGGGCGGCATCGCCAAGCAGCGCTGGTCGGTGTCCGACACGGCCGAGTACGGCGACTACACCTCCGGCCCCAAGGTCGTCGACGCCCGGGTCAAGGAGTCGATGAAGGACGTGCTCACCGCCATCCAGGACGGCTCGTGGGCCGCGGCGTTCATCGCCGACCAGGACGCCGGTGCCCCGGACTTCCAGGCCAAGCGGGCCGCCGCCGAGGCGCACCCGATCGAGGCCACCGGCCGCCAGCTGCGCGGCCTGATGAGCTGGGTGTCGGCCAGCGACGACTACACCGGTACCGCCGCGCGCTGACGCGGGACCTCCTGCCCCCCCCCGGTTCGCGGCGGGGGGCAGGAGGGCCTGGGACCACGGCCCCCGCAGCCTGCGCTGCGGGGGCCGTCGTCGTCACCGGTGGGTGGCGCGCCGGGCGCGGTGCGCGGCGAAGTACTCCGCCGCCGGGCGCAGGCACAGCAGCACCAGGATGGCCAGCGCCCCGAGGAAGAGCACCAGGGAGAAGACGAGGGCGCCGCCCGTCCCCGGCTCCCCGGAACCGGCGGTCGCGACCGTGGAGACCAGGACGAAGCCGGTGGTCACCACCGAGATCGACGAGCCCACCAGCAGCAGCACCCGGCTGCGGCCGCGCAGCGCGAGGACGCCGCCCCACACCATCACCACCGTCCAGGCCAGCGCGACCACGCCCATCACCACGAGGATCCCGCGCACACCGTCGAGCTCGTTCGAGTCCAGCTCGCCGCCCAGCGTGGGGTCGGTGGCCAGCGCCGCGTCGACCAGGTCGTCGATGAAGGCGCCACCGGCGAAGAAGGCCAGGGCGACCAGCACGCCCAGCGAGGCGTAGACGAGAGCCAGCACCGCCGCGGTGACGACCGCACCGGGCCGGGCCGGCGGCAGGGCCGGGTCGACGCCGCCGGGAGCGCCGCCGTAGGGCCCGTACCGGCCGTGGGTCGGCTGCTGGCCGTACTGCCCCCAGGGCACCTGCTGCGGTGCCTGCTGGGGTGACTGGCCGTACGGTCCCCAGGGCGCCGGCTGCGGTGACTGGCCGTACTGCCCGTAGGGGGACGGCTGGCCGGACTGCGGCTGCTGGCCCCACCCGGGCTCCTGCCGGCCGGGGACGTCCGGGTCGTTGCTCATGATCTCCTCCGCACGGGCCGGTGGCACCGGCGCTGCGGTCAGGATGGCGGCGCCGGGCGGCGGGGGGCAAGCAGCCCCACCCGGTCGCCAGACGCGCCCGCCCGGCGTCCACCCAGTGGGACCGGCGACACCGGCCCGACCAGCGGGGCGGCCGCGCTCCTAGGCTGTTGACCCGTGACCGCCACCACGCCCGGGACCGCGCCCGTCGTCCTCATCGCCGAAGAGCTCGCACCCAGCGTCCTGCAGGTGCTCGGGGACGACGTGGAGATCCGCCACGTCGACGGCGCCGACCGCGCCGCGCTGCTGCCGGCGCTGGCCGAGGCCTCCGCCGTCCTCATCCGCTCCGCCACCCAGATCGACGCCGAGGCGCTCGCCGCGGCCCCCCGGCTGAAGGTCGTCGCCCGGGCCGGCATCGGCCTGGACAACGTCGACGTCCCCGCCGCCACCGAGCGCGGTGTGCTGGTGGTCAACGCGCCGACGTCGAACATCGTCAGCGCCGCCGAGCACGCGGTGGCCCTGCTGCTGGCCGCCGCCCGGCACATCCCGGCCGCCGACGCCTCGCTGCGCGCCGGGAAGTGGGCCCGGTCGAAGTTCACCGGCGTCGAGGTCACCGACAAGACCGTGGGCGTGGTCGGGCTCGGCCGCATCGGCGTGCTGGTGGCCCAGCGGCTGGCTGCCTTCGGCGTCACCCTGGTCGCCTACGACCCCTACATCCAGCCCGGCCGTGCGGCCCAGCTCGGCGTCCGGCTGGTGAGCCTGGACGAGCTGCTGCGCGAGTCGGACTTCATCACCGTCCACCTGCCGAAGACCCCGGAGACCCTCGGGCTCATCGGCCGCGACCAGCTGGCCGCCACCAAGCCCGGCGTGATCATCGTCAACGCGGCGCGCGGCGGGCTGGTCGACGAGGCGGCGCTGGCCGAGGCGCTGCAGTCGGGTCAGGTGGGCGCGGCGGGCATCGACGTCTACGCCAAGGAGCCGTGCACCGACAGCCCGCTGTTCGGGCTGCCCAACGTCGTCGTCACCCCGCACCTGGGCGCCTCCACCACCGAGGCGCAGGACAAGGCCGGCACCGCGGTGGCCCGGAGCGTGCGCCTGGCGCTGCAGGGCGACTTCGTGCCCGACGCGGTCAACGTGCAGGCCGGTGGTGTGGTGGCCGAGGACGTCCGCCCCGGGCTGCCGCTGGCGGAGAAGCTCGGCCGGGTGTTCACCGCCGTGGCCGGTGGGCTCGCCCAGTCGGTGCACGTCGAGGTGCAGGGCAAGATCGCCGAGTACGACGTCTCGGTCGTCCAGCTCGCCGTCCTGCGCGGGGTCTTCACCGACGTCGTCGAGGAGCCGGTCACCTACGTCAACGCCCCGCTGCTGGCCGACCAGCGCGGCCTGGACGTGGGGCTGTCCAGCAGCACGGAGAGCCCGGACTACCGCAACCTGATCAGCATCCGCGGGGCGATGGCCGATGGCACGGAGGTCGCCGTCTCCGGCACGCTGTACGGGAAGAACCAGGTGCCCAAGCTGACCGAGGTCAGCGGCTTCGACCTGGACCTGACCGCCGACGGGTACCTGCTGTTCTTCGTCTACGCCGACCGGCCCGGGGTGGTCGGCGCCGTCGGTGCCGCGCTGGGGGAGGCGGGGATCAACATCGCCGGCGCCCAGGTCAGCCGGACGAACCAGGGTGGCGACGCGCTGATGGCGGTCACCGTCGACAGCCCGGTCAGCGGCGAGCTGCTCGCCGACATCGCCGGCCGCATCGGCGCCCGCCAGGTGCGGGCCGCGGACCTGAACCCCAGCTGATCCCACCGCGACCCCCGAGGCCGCGCCGTCCCACCCGGACGGCGCGGCCTCGCTGCGTCCGGGGTCGGGAGCGTCCGGGGTCTGGGGCATCCGGGGTCCGGGGCATCCGGGGTCCGGAGCATCCGGGATCGGGTGCGTCCAGGCCCGGGAGCGTCCAGGCCCGGGGGCGCCGTCCGCGACACCCGGCGAGGTCGTTGAGCGTCACCCGATCGTGTCGACCGCGCCACGAGCACTGCGCCGAATGGCCCACGCCACGACCAGCGGAACGTGTTCGGAACGTATGACGAACACCGCGGTCACCGAGCCGCGGCAGATGCCCCGCGCCGGCCGTGCGACTGCGCCGAACGGCCTATTGGCCGTTAGCCACGGCAATGACCACGCTCTGTCTGGCCCGTCTGACAGTGCGTGCAGCCGGGCCTGGCGCAAGGACACTGACAGGGGTGCACGTGGGTTCCAGGAGCACACACACGAACCGGGCGGGACGCCGGCGCGTCGCCGTCCGGACGGGGGTCGTCGCCGTCGCGGCGGCCCTCGCGACCACCGGGGGGACGACCGGGGCGCTCGCCGCGCCGGCGGCGCCGATCGCCGACCGGGCGCAGGCGGAGCTGACCGCCGGGCAGCTGGCGCAGGTCCAGGCCGCGGTGGCCGCCCGGGGTGCGGGGGCCGTCCCGGCCGGACTCCCCGAGAGCGGGCCGGCCTCCTTCTTCCTCCAGCTGGACACGCCGGCGACCTCGCAGGTCTACGCCGACGCCCTGGCCGCCGGGAGCCCGGCCCAGGCGGCCGACGCCGCCCGCGCGGCGAAGCCCGGGGTCGAGGCCGCGGCCGCGGACGTCGTCGGGGAGCTGCCGGCCACGGTGCCGGACGCCGAGGTGCTGTACACCGCTTCGACCGTCGTCTCCGGCGTGGCGGTCGCCGCCGACGCCGCCGACCGGGCCGCACTGAGCGCGCTGCCCGGCGTGACCGCGGTCCTCCCGATCACGCCGAAGACGGTCAGCAACACCGGTGCCGCCCGGGTCGTCGACGCGGTCGCCGCGTGGCAGGACCTGGGCAACACCGGCGAGGGCGTCTCGATCGGGATCATCGACACCGGCATCGACTACACCCACGCCGACTTCGGCGGCAGCGGCGACGTCGCCCAGTTCACCGCCCTCCAGGCGGCCGAGGCGGCCCCCGCCCCGGTCGGGGTGTACCCCAACGCCAAGGTCGTCGGCGGCCGCGACTTCGTCGGCGACGACTACAACGCCGACCCGACCAGCCCCGACCACCAGCCGGTGGCCCGCCCCGACGACAACCCGCTGGACTGCAACGGCCACGGCACCCACGTGGCGGGCACCGCCGCCGGGTACGGGGTGACCGCCGACGGGGCGACCTACCGCGGCGGCTACGGCGACTCCTTCGACGCCGGCAGCCTGCGCATCGGTCCCGGCATGGCGCCGGAGGCCTCCCTGTACGCGCTGAAGGTGTTCGGCTGCGAGGGCTCCACGGACGTGACCGTCCAGGCTCTCGAGTGGGCCATGGACCCCGACGGTGACGGCTCCATCGAGGACCACCTCGACGTCGTCAACCTCTCCCTCGGGTCGGACTACGGCCTGGCCGACGACGCCGACGCCGTGGTCGCCAACGAGGCGATGAAGCACGGCATGCTCGTGGTGATGTCGGCCGGCAACGCCGCGGACAGCTTCGACATCAGTGGCTCGCCGGGCAACGCGCCCCGCGGCATCGGCGTGGCCGCCTCCAACGACGGCTACGGGATCTTCGACGGCTGGCAGGTCGTCGCCGGCGGCGGTCCCGAGGGCGTCCGCCCGGGGCTGCGGTCGATCGCCTACAGCGACCTGGACGAGTCCGGGGCCGTCGAGCCCGACGTCACCGCTCCGGTCGTGCTGCCCGAGGCAGGGGACGACCCGACCGGCTGTGCCCCCTGGAGCGGGGACTACAGCGGCGAGATCGTGCTCGTCCAGGCGGCCGGCTTCGCCTGCGGCTCGGTGGCCAAGGGCGGCAACGCCCGCGACCACGGCGCCGCCGGCTTCATGATCATCGGTGACGACGACCTGCTGGAGACCGGCATCACCGGCGTCCCGCAGATCCCGGGCATCCTCACCACGGCCACCGACGGCGCGGCGCTGGCCGACGCGGTCGCGGCCGGCCCGGTCACCGTGACCTTCGGGCCGAGCCTCAAGGACGCCGCCACCGTCGACTACCCGGCGCAGGTCGACCTGCTCGCGTCGTTCTCCTCCCGGGGCACCCGCCAGGCAGGCGGGCTCAAGCCCGACGTCTCCGCTCCCGGCGTGACCCTCTACTCCGCCGCGGTCGGCACCGGCACCCAGGGGGTCAGCGAGTCCGGCACCTCGATGGCCGCGCCGACCGCCGCCGGAGTCACCGCGCTGGTCCGTGCGGCGCACCCGGACTGGACGACGGAGGAGGTCAAGGCCGACCTGATGAACACCGCGGGCGCCGACGTCCACACCGCCGACGGCACCGTGTACGGCCCGAACCGGCAGGGCGCCGGCCGGATCGACGCGCGGGCGGCGCTGGCCAACCAGGTCCTCGCCTACGCCGACGCCGGCTCCGGGGTCGTCTCGGCCTCCTTCGGCGTGGTCGAGGCGGTCGACCCCAAGGTCGTGCAGAACCGCCAGGTGACCGTCTCGAACAAGAGCGACCGGACGGTCACCTACACGCTCGCCTACCAGGGGCTGGCGCAGCAGCCGGGCGTCACCTACCGGGTGGAGCCCTCCGTCGTCTCGGTCGCCCCGCGCACCGAGACGGTGGTCAACGTGGTCATGACCGTGACCCGCGACCAGCTGCGCAAGGTCGCCGACCCGACCGTGGTCACCGACGACGGGCGGCAGTTCCTCGGCGAGGCCAGCGGCCGGCTGGTCCTCACCCCGAAGACCGCCGGTGCGCCCGCGCTGCGGGTCCCGGTGCACGCCAACGCGAAGCCCGCGTCGAACCTGGTCGCCCAGGACCGGCAGCCGGGGCAGACGATCGCGCTGGTGGGCCGGGGCGTGGCCAACGGACCGTTCGGAGAGCCGTCGTCCTACACCTCCCTCGGGAGCGCGTTCGAGCGGCTGGGCGTGAGCCCGCAGCTGCCCAAGTGCACGACCGAGGCCCGGTCGGACTGCTACAAGTCCGAGCTCGAGCGGTCGGTGGACCTGGCCCAGGTCGGGGTCGCCTCCGACGTCGCGGCCAGCCCGGACGACCCGTGGCTGTACGTCGGCGTCTCGGCGCACGGCCGGTACACCTCGCCGGAGACGGCGGTGAACTACGGGGTGTACCTCGACGCGACCGGTGACGGGGTCTGGGACTACCAGGTGACCACCACCCGGATCGCCGACTACGACGCCCCGCTGGTCGTGGTCACCGACCGGGAGTACGGCCTGCTCCCGAGCGACGACGACCCGTGGATCGGCTACCTGAACGTGGCCGACGGCACGGTGGACACCAACGCCTTCGACTCCGACGTCCAGCTGCTCGGCGCGCCGCTGTCCGTGATGCCCCTGGTCACCACGGACGCCAGCCGGATCACCTTCGGCGTCCAGTCGACCAGCGCCTACGGCACGGTCGACGACCTGGGCACGGTGACCGGGCCGAACGGCGGCGCAGAGCTCGCCCCCGAGCGGATGAGCTTCGACCCGCTGCACCCGGGGCTGTCGTTCACCGCCGCCGACGGGCCGGCGGTGCTCGTGCCGGTCACCGGGGGCAGCACCATCGCGGTGACGCAGAGCCCGGCCTACGCCCAGGACACCGCCGTCGGCGGGCCCAAGGGCGCGATGGTCGTGCTGCAGCACAACAGCAGCACCGGACCGGGCCGGACCCAGTTCGTCCCGGTGGCCGTGCGGCCAGGCGCACCGGCCGCGCCGTGACGGTGCCGGCCGGCCCGGCGCGGCGCCGGGCCGGCCGGCCCTGACCTCCCGCACCACCACCGCTCGACCACCGGCGCCCCCCGGCGAGGACCTCCCTCGCCGGGGGGCGTCCGGCGTGTGCGGGTGGTGGTGGGCCGGACCCCGCCCACTAACCTCAGGCCTCATGCGGCTGGCAGTGGTCCCTGGAGACGGCATCGGTCAAGAAGTGGTGGCGGAGGGCCTCAAGGTCCTGGGCGCGGTGGCGCCGGACGTCGAGACCACCCGGTACGACCTGGGCGCGGCCCGCTGGCAGCGCACCGGCGAGCTGCTGCCCGACGCGGTGCTGAACGAGCTCCGCCAGCACGACGCGATCCTGCTCGGCGCCGTCGGTGACCCCAGCGTCCCGGCCGGCATCCTCGAGCGCGGCCTGCTGCTGAAGCTGCGCTTCGAGCTCGACCACCACGTCAACCTGCGCCCGGCCCGGCTCTTCGACGGCGTGACCAGCCCGCTGGCCGACCCGGGCGAGATCGACATGCTGTGCGTCCGGGAGGGCACCGAGGGCCCCTACGTGGGCAACGGCGGCGTGCTGCGCCGGGACACCCCGCACGAGGTGGCCACCGAGGTCAGCCTGAACACCGCCTTCGGCGTCGAGCGGGTGGTCCGCTACGCCTTCGAGCGGGCCACCGCCCGCCCGCGCAAGCACCTGACGCTGATCCACAAGACCAACGTGCTCACCCACGCCGGGTCGCTGTGGTCGCGCACCGTGGAGGAGGTGGCCGCGGAGTTCCCCGAGGTCTCCGTCGCCTACCAGCACGTCGACGCCGCGGCGATGTTCTTCATCACCGACCCGGGCCGGTACGACGTGATCGTCACCGACAACCTCTTCGGCGACATCGTCACCGACGTCGCGGCCGCGGTCACCGGCGGCATCGGGCTGGCGGCCAGCGGCAACCTCGACGTCTCGGGCACCAACCCGAGCATGTTCGAGCCGGTGCACGGTTCGGCGCCGGACATCGCCGGGCAGGGCATCGCCGACCCGACCGCCACCGTGCTGTCGGTGGGCCTGATGCTGGAGCACCTGGGTCGCCCGGAGCTGGCGAAGAAGGTCAACGCGGCGGTCGCCTTCGACCTGTCCACCCGTGACCCGAAGGCGCAGGTCCGCACCGCCGAGGTCGGCGACCGGCTGGCGGCACTCGCCGGCGGCTGACGGGCGTCGGCCGGCGGGCCGGAACGACGTGCGCTGAGGGCCAGTTCGGGCGTGCCGAACTGGCCCTCAGCGCACACTGTCGTCTCCCGTGGAGCGGCTGACAGTGGACGGCGTCGTCGTCCCAGGCAGTGGACGCGGCGTTCCACCTCGGCGGCCACCGTGGTCTACTCGGCGTGATGGACGCCACCGGCACGATCATCATCGCCTAGCGCGCAGCCCCCTCCCCGACTGCGCGCGACCTCCCGTACCCCGGGAGGTTTTTTCGTGTCTGGGGAGGATCCACCTGACCCGGGAGAGCACGTGCCCACCGAACTGGACCACCACGACTTCGACACCGATGCCTTCCACGTCTTCGACACGACGCTGCGCGACGGCGCCCAGCGGGAGGGCGTGACCTACTCCGTCGCCGACAAGCTCGCCGTCGCCCGGCTGCTGGACGAGATCGGCGTCGGGTTCATCGAGGGCGGCTGGCCCGGGGCGCTGCCCAAGGACACCGAGTTCTTCGCCCGCGCGCGCACCGAGCTGCAGCTGCAGCACGCCCAGCTGGTCGCCTTCGGCGCCACCCGCAAGGCCGGCGTCCGCGTCGAGGACGACCCGCAGGTGCAGGCGCTGCTGGACTCGGGGGCGCCGGTGGTCTGCGTCGTTGCCAAGTCCGACGTCCGGCACGTCCGCGAGGCGCTGCGCACCTCGCTGGAGGAGAACCTGGCGATGGTGGCCGACACCGTCAGCCACCTGGTGGCCGCCGGACGCCGGGTGTTCGTCGACTGCGAGCACTTCTTCGACGGGTACGCCGTCGACCCCGACCACGGCGTGCGGGTGCTGGCCGCCGCCTTCGCCGCCGGCGCGGAGGTCGGCGTCCTCTGCGACACCAACGGCGGCATGCTGCCGACGGGGGTCGCCCGGGTGGTGGCCGACGTGCGCTCGCGCGTCGTCGGCCGGCTGGGCATCCACTGCCAGGACGACACCGGCTGCGCCGTCGCCAACTCGCTGGCCGCGGTCGAGGCCGGCGTCACGCACGTCCAGGGCACCGCCAACGGGTACGGCGAGCGCGCCGGCAACGCCGACACCTTCGCGCTGATCGGCAACCTGGTCACCAAGATGGGCCTGCCGGTGGTGCCGGCGGAGTGCCTGCCGGAGCTGACCCGGGTCAGCGCGGCGATCGCCGAGCTGGCCAACATCGCCCCCGACGACCACCAGCCCTACGTCGGCGCCTCGGCGTTCGCGCACAAGGCAGGCCTGCACGCCAGCGCGATCAAGGTCGACCCCCAGCTGTACAACCACCTGGACCCCGCCGTCGTCGGCAACGACATGCGGATCCTCGTCACCGAGATGGCCGGCCGCGCCTCGGTCGAGCTCAAGGGCCGCGAGCTGGGCGTCGACCTCGACGGCCAGGGCGACGCCATCGGCCGGGTCGTGGACCAGGTCAAGGTGCTCGAGGCCGACGGGTGGTCGTTCGAGGCCGCCGACGCCTCCTTCGAGCTGCTGCTGCGTGCCCAGCTGGCCGGCGCCCCCGAGCCGCTGTTCGAGCTGGAGAGCTACCGCACCTCGGTCGAGCACTGGGGCAACGGCGTGGTGGTCAGCGAGGCCACGGTGAAGGTGCACGTGCGGACGGCGTCGGGGGAGCGGGAGCGGATCATCAGCACAGCTGAGGGCAACGGACCGGTCAACGCCCTGGACAACGCGCTGCGCCAGGCCCTCGTCGGCCAGTTCCCGGCGCTCGCCGGGGTGTCGCTGGCCGACTACAAGGTGCGCATCCTCGGCTGGAACGGCGGCACCAGCGCCACCACCCGGGTGCTCATCGACAGCACCGACGGCGCGGGGGAGTGGACCACCGTCGGCGTGCACGACAACATCGTCGAGGCGTCCTGGCACGCCCTGGTCGACGCGCTCACCTACGCGGTGCGGCACCGGCCGGGAGCGCCCGCGGCGGTCCACCCCGCCTCCGGTCCCGCATGACCGGACCGGGCTCGGCGGTCGTGGTCGGCGGCGGGGTCGCGGGGCTGGCCGCGGCGGCCTCCCTGACCCGGGCCGGCTGGCGCGTCCGCGTGCTGGAGCGCGCCACCGCTTTCGGGGAGGTCGGCGCGGGGCTCGCGGTCACCCGGAACGGGATGGCGGCGCTCGACGCCCTCGGGGTCGGCGACCGGGTGCGCGCCGCCGGGCACCGGACCGCGGCGGCCGGCACCTGCGACCGGCACGGCCGGTGGCTGCTGCGGATCCCCGAGACCCCGGATGCGATGAACGTCGCCTGGGGCGTGCACCGGCAGCGGCTGCACGCGGCGTTGCTCGATGCCGCCGCGGCGGCCGACCTCGCCCCCGGCGCCCGCGTCGTCGGCGTGCAGCCGGGCGACCCCGAGGGCGCCCCCGCGGTGGTCACCTGGCTCGACGACGCCGGGGAGCACGCCACCACCGCCGATCTCGTCGTGGCGGCCGACGGCGTCCGCAGCACCGTGCGCAGCGCGCTGTTCCCGGGGCGCCGGGCAGCACTGCGCTACAGCGGGCGGACCAGCTGGCGGGCCGTGGTGGACGACGACAGCACCCCGGACGCCGGGTTCGCCGCCCACTGGGGCCCCGGCGCCGAGTTCGGCACCGTGCGGATCAGCCCCACGCAGGTGTACTGGTACGGCTACGTCCGTCACCCGGAGCGGACCCCGCTCGCCGACGAGCTGGCGGCGGCGGTCGACCGGTTCTCCGGCTGGTCCGCCGAGGTCCGGGCCACGATCGCCCGCACCACCCCCGGGCAGCTGCTGCGGCACGACGTGCACTCCCTGCCGCGTGGGCTGCCGGCCTACGTGCGCGGGCGCACGGTGCTCATCGGCGACGCGGCCCACGCGATGCTGCCCACCATGGGCCAGGGCGCGAACACCTCCCTCGAGGACGGGGTCTGCGTCGGGCGGCTCATCGGCGGGCCGGTGGGTGCGGGCACGGCCCTGCGCGCCGCGCTGGCCGCCTTCGACCGCGCCCGCCGTCCCCGCTGCCGGCAGATCGCCCGCCGCTCGGCGCAGACCGCGCGGTTCGGCGCGCACGTGCCGGGCGGGCTGCCCCAGACGCTGCGCAACGCCGCCCTGCGGGCGGTCCCGGTGGGGCCGGCCGTGGCGGCGGGCACCGCGGTGCTGCGCTGGGAGCCGCCGCCCGGCGGGGCCGCGTCGGCGCCCGGCGGCCCCGGCTAGCCTGACGACGTGCGCATCGTCCGTTACGCCCACCCAGCCGGCATGTCCTTCGGGGTCCTCGACGGGGACGGCCAGGTCGCCCAGATCGAGGGCCACCCGTTCGGCCAGATCTCCTTCACCGGCCAGCGGTTCGCCGCCGCCGACGTCCGGCTGCTCTCGCCCATCCTGCCGAGCAAGGTGGTCGGCGTCGGCAAGAACTACGCCGAGCACGTGAAGGAGATGAACACCGGCGACGCCCCGGCCGAGCCGCTGATCTTCCTCAAGCCCTCCACCACGGTGATCGGCCCCGGCGACGCGATCCGCATCCCGCCGGGCAGCAGCAACGTGCACCACGAGGTCGAGCTCGCCGTCGTGATCGGCGCCCGCGGCGCCCGCCAGGTGACCCCGGAGCAGGCCCCGGCCAGCATCTTCGGCTACACGATCGGCAACGACGTCACCGAGCGGGACATGCAGCGCGGCGACGGGCAGTGGACCCGGGCCAAGGGCTTCGACTCGTTCTGCCCGCTGGGCCCCTGGATCGAGACCGACCTCGCCGGCCTGGGGAAGGACCCGGCCGACCTGGAGCTCAGCTGCAGCGTCGACGGCGAGCGCCGCCAGTCCGGCCGTACCAGCCAGCTGCTGTTCGACGTCCCGCGGCTGATCTCGCACATCTCCCAGGTCATGACGCTGCTGCCCGGCGACGTCGTGCTCACCGGCACTCCCGCGGGCGTGGGGCCGATCCGCCCCGGCCAGCGCGTCGAGTGCACCATCGAGGGCCTGGGCACGCTGACCAACTCCGTCGCCGGCGCCGACCCGGCCTCCACCGCGGGTGGCGCCCGATGAGCGTCAAGACCCGCTTCTGCCCGTCCCCGACCGGGCTGGTGCACGTCGGGGTGATGCGGGCGGCCCTGTTCAACTGGGCGCACGCCCGGCACACCGGCGGCCGGTTCCTGTTCCGGATCGAGGACACCGACGCCGCCCGGGACTCCGAGGAGTCCTACCGGCACCTGCTGGACTGCCTGCGCTGGCTCGGGCTGGACTGGGACGAGGGCCCCGAGGTCGGCGGGCCGAACGGCCCGTACCGCCAGTCGGAGCGCGCGGAGGTGTACCGGGAGGTCGCGGCGAAGCTGCTGGCCGCCGGGCACGCCTACGAGTCCTTCTCCACCAACGAGGAGGTCGACGCGCGACGGCGGGCCGCGGGCCAGGACCCCAAGCTCGGCTACGACAACGCCGACCGCCACCTCACCGAGGAGCAGAAGGCCGCCTTCCGCGCCGAGGGCCGACAGCCGGTGCTGCGGCTGCGGATGCCCGACGAGGACATCAGCTGGACCGACCTGGTGCGCGGTGAGGTGCGCTTCGCCGCCGGCTCCGTCCCGGACTTCGTGCTCGTCCGCGGCAACGGCGCCCCGCTGTACCCCTTCGTCAACCCCGTCGACGACGCGCTGATGGGCGTCACCGACGTGCTGCGCGGTGAGGACCTGCTGCCCTCCACCCCGCGGCAGCTCGCGCTCTACCGCGCGCTCACCGACATCGGTGTCGCCACCGGGACACCGCGCTTCGGCCACCTGCCGCTGGTCAACGGCGAGGGCAACAAGAAGCTGTCCAAGCGCGACCCGCAGTCGAACTTCGACGTCTACCGGGAGCGCGGCTTCCTGCCCGAGGGGCTGGTCAACTACCTGGCGCTGCTGGGCTGGTCGATCGCCGAGGACCGCGACGTCTTCTCCGTGCAGGAGATGGTCGAGGCCTTCGACGTCACCCGGGTCAGCGCCAACCCCGCGCGCTTCGACCTGAAGAAGGCCGAGGCCATCAACGCCGCCCACCTCCGCGCGCTGCCGGCCGGGGAGTTCCTCACCCGGGTCGTGCCCTTCCTGGCCGCGGCCGGGCTGGTCGCCGACCCGCCCACCGCCGAGCAGCAGCGGGTGCTGGAGGCGATCGCACCGCTGGCCCAGGAGCGCATGATCGTGCTGTCCGACGCCGTCGGGCTGCTCGGCTTCCTCTTCACCGAGGACGTCGAGATCGACCAGGCGGCCGCTGACAAGCAGCTGGGCGCGGGGGCCGGCGAGGTGCTCGACGCGGCCACGGCCGCCCTGCGCGACCTCGCCGACTGGAGCACCCCGGCCATCGAGGCGGCGTTGAAGGAGGCCCTCGTCGACGGGCTGGGCCGCAAGCCCCGCCAGGCGTTCGGCCCGGTTCGGGTGGCGGTCAGCGGCCGCACCGTCTCCCCGCCGCTGTACGAGTCGATCGAACTGCTCGGCCGTGAGCGCACCCTCGCGCGGCTGGCCGCCGCCCGCGGGATCGCGACGGGATGACCGGCTGGGGTGGTGTCCCGGCCGGGCAGCCGAACCGGCCCTACACGGGCCCGCCACCCACGGGCCCGCACGGGGCGCCACCGGTGGTGCCCCGGGTCGCTGCCTGGTACCCGCCCCCGGGTCAGCCGGTGCCCGCCGGGCCGGTGCCGTCCGGTCGGCGCTCCCGGCCGGTCACCCCGCCGGGAGCGCCGCCGCACGACACCCCACAGCCCTACGCCCTGCTCATGCGGGCCCGCGACTGGGCGTGGTGGCGGCCGGTGCTCGGGCTGCTGCTGCTCTGCGTCCTCTACCTGGTCGCCGGGGTGGTGATCGCCGGGGTCGCGCTGGTCACCGGGCTCACCGTCGACCTGTACATGGACCTCACCGACGCCGGTGTGCTGCTGCTGACCAACATCTCGCTGATCGTCGCGATCCCGATCATCTGGCTGTGCTGGGCGGTGGCGCACGGCATGCGGATCGGCTGGTCCTCATCGGTGCTGGGCCGGCTGCGCTGGCGGCTGTTCGCACCGCTGGGCTGGCGTGGCCTGGCCAGCCTGGGCGTCGCGGTGGCCGTGCTGGTGGTCATCGACACCGTGACCGGGCCCGGCGGCGTCACCGGGCCGTCGGCCTCCTACGGCTGGCTGGTCCTCGTCGTCGTGCTGACCACCCCGCTGCAGGCCGCGGCCGAGGAGTACGGCTTCCGCGGCTACCTCAGCCAGGCGATCGCCGGCTGGATCGGTCGGCCGCGGGCCGGTGCGCTGGTCGCGGCCGTGGTGACCGCGACGCTGTTCTCCGTCGCCCACCTCCCGCCGGACGCCGAGTCCTTCCTCTACCGGTTCGCCATGGGCCTGTCGTTCTCCGCCCTCGTCTGGTGGACCGGCGGCCTGGAGGCGGCGATCGTCGCCCACGCGGTGAACAACATGGTGATCTTCCTGCTGGGCGGCGCGCTGGGCGGAGCGGTCCAGGCCGACGCCTCCGGCGACCTGCTCGGCTGGTGGGCGGCGCTGCTGGGGACCGCCGGCATGGTCGCCTACGTGCTGTGGGTGCGGGCCCTGAGCCGCCGGCTGCGCCCGGAGCTGCTGAGCCCGGCCCTGGACCTGCGGGGTGCGGCCCAGGGCCCGAGCGGCCCGAGCTGGCCGCCCGCCGGCCCGCCCCCGTACGTGGTGCCGCCCGCCCTGCCGGCGCCGGCCCATGGCCCGTCTGGCTATGGCCCACCCGCTTACGGCCCACCGGGGTACGGCCCACCCGCTTACGGCCCACCGGGGTATGCGCCACCGGGGTACGCGCCACCGGGGTACGGCCCACCCGCTTACGGCCCACCGGGGTACGCGCCACCGGCCTACGGACCTGCCTACGGGCCGCCACCGGGGTACGGGCCGACGGCGGCACCTGCCGGGTCACCGCCCCCGCCGGACGACCGCTGGGCACGGCCACCGGGGGGCTGACGCGCCGGGCAGGGGGGTGCCTCCGCACGCTCGCCGCGCATCGGGTATCGTTTCTTCCCGTCGCCGCAAGGCGGTGCACGGCCAATGGGGTATGGGGTAATTGGCAGCCCGACGGTTTCTGGTTCCGTTAGTCTAGGTTCGAGTCCTGGTACCCCAGCGAGGAAGCACCATCTCCTCCAGCACCACCCAGCACCACGCACGGCCCCGTCGTCTAGCGGCCCAGGACGCCGCCCTCTCACGGCGGTAGCGAGGGTTCGAATCCCTTCGGGGCTACAGCGGAGAGCCCCCGACCCACCCGGGTCGGGGGCTCTCGTCGTTCCCGGGCCGGGCCACCCCGGGTCCACCGCCCCGGACCCGGTGTGGCAAGATCTCTGCGCGCACGGCCCCGTCGTCTAGCGGCCCAGGACGCCGCCCTCTCACGGCGGTAGCGAGGGTTCGAATCCCTTCGGGGCTACAGCGGAGAGCCCCCGACCCACCCGGGTCGGGGGCTCTCGTGTTCTCGGTCACCGGGGTCACCCGTCCCGGTGACCACCGAAATGTTTGGCCCGCGCAACGGTGTTAGCGTCCCGTTGCTGTTCACCGCGCCGCACCACCGTGCCCCGCCCTGACGGCAGGAAATGGCCACCCGCCGCACCCGTGCCGGTGGCCGTCACCCCAACCAGGAGGGACCCCTCGGTGGTGCTCGCTGCTGACGAGACCTTGCGGCTCGACGCCAACGTCGTCGACTACCTGCTCGTCGTCGCCTACTTCGCTGTCGTGCTGCTCATCGGCTTCGCCGCCCGGCGCCGGGTGTCCGACAGCCTCGACTTCTTCCTCTCCGGCCGGTCGCTGCCGGCCTGGGTGACCGGGCTGGCGTTCATCTCGGCCAACCTCGGCGCCGTCGAGATCATCGGCATGTCGGCCAACGGCGCCCAGTTCGGCATGGCCACGTTCCACTACTTCTGGATCGGCGCCGTCCCGGCCATGCTCTTCCTGGGCGTCGTGATGATGCCCTTCTACTACGGCTCGAAGGTCCGCTCCGTGCCGGAGTTCATGCGCCGGCGCTTCGGCACCGGGGCCCACCTGGTGAACGCGCTGAGCTTCGCGCTGGCCCAGGTGCTCATCGCCGGCATCAACCTGTACCTGCTGGCCACCATCGTGAACGCGCTGCTCGGCTGGCCGCAGTGGATCTCGCTGATCGTCGCCGCGGTCATCGTGCTCAGCTACATCACCCTCGGCGGGCTCTCCGCGGCCATCTACAACGAGGTCCTGCAGTTCTTCGTCATCGTCGCCGCGCTGCTGCCGCTGACCCTCATCGGTCTGCACCGCGTGGGCGGCGTCGGCGGGCTGATCGACGCGGTCCGCGACAGCGGCAACGAGAACGACCTCAGCTCCTGGCCGGGCTCGGACCTGACCAGCATCGACAACCCGGTGCTGTCGGTCATCGGGATCGTCTTCGGTCTGGGCTTCGTGCTCTCCTTCGGCTACTGGACGACGAACTTCGTCGAGGTCCAGCGGGCGATGGCCACCAAGAACATGTCCGCGGCCCGGAGCACTCCCATCATCGGGTCGTTCCCGAAGATGTTCATCCCGTTCATCGTGATCGTCCCCGGCATGATCGCCGCGGTGCTGGTCAACGAGACCGCGGACCTGAAGGCCGGCGGGGACCCGGGCGTCACCTACAACGACTCGATCCTGCTGCTCATCCGGGACGTGCTGCCCAACGGCTTGCTGGGCGTGGCGATCGCCGGTCTGCTGGCCTCCTTCATGGCCGGCATGGCGGCCAACATCTCCGCCTTCAACACCGTCTTCAGCTACGACCTGTGGCAGCAGTACGTGAAGAAGGACCGCCCCGACGAGTACTACCTGCGGGTCGGTCGGCTGGCCACCGTCGGCGCCACCGTGGTCGCGATCTTCACCGCGCTGATCGCGGCGAACTTCGACAACCTGATGGACTACCTGCAGACGCTGTTCGGGTTCTTCAACGCCCCGCTGTTCGCCACGTTCATCCTGGGCATGTTCTGGAAGCGGATGACGCCCACGGCCGGGTGGACCGGCCTGGTGTCCGGCACGCTCGCCGCGGTGCTGGTCTGGTCGCTGAGCGAGACCGGCGTGATCGGCCTGGAGGGGCAGGGCGCCAGCTTCGTCGCCGCCGGTGCCGCGTTCGTCGTCGACATCGCCGTCAGCGTCGGGGTCAGCATGGTCACCCGGCCCAAGCCGGTCGCCGAGCTGGCCGGGCTGGTCTACTCCGAGACGCCCAAGGAGGTGCGCACCGACCCGGACGCGCACCTGCTGCCCTGGTACCAGTCGCCGACCAAGCTGGCCGGCATCGCCCTGGTGCTGGTCATCGTCCTGAACCTGATCTTCCGCTGACCGTCGCCAGCGTTCCCCAGAGGAGCAACCCATGAGCACTGCAGACAACGGGCAGGACGCGGGCCAGGCGTCGGCCGGCACGAAGCGGCACACCGCGGGCGCGTACGACGTCCGGACGGTCATCGCCGGGCTGATCGGCTTCTACGGCGTCGTCCTGGTGGTCCTCGGCATCGTCGACTACGGCGACGCCGAGGCGGCCAAGACCGGCGACTGGAACGCCAACCTCTGGGTCGGCATCGGCATGGTGGTCTTCGCCCTGGCGTTCGCCGCCTGGACCCGGCTGCGGCCGGTCGTCGTCGAGGACGACCACGCGGTCGAGGACCCGACCGGGGGCGCGGACACCGCGGGCCGGTAGCCCGGAGCCGAACCAGACGACGGCCCGCAGCGGGAGCTCCGCTGCGGGCCGTCGCGCGTCCGGGTCAGCCGGCGGCCGGCTCGAGCAGCTCGCCGTCGGCCGGCAGGCCGTCGGCGCCGTCGGTGCCCCCGGCCCGGAAGGCCATCGGGATCCCGGCCGCCCCGGCCACCCCGGCCGAGTCGCACAGCTGGACGTGCAGGTGCGGCTCGCTGCTGTTGCCGGAGTTCCCGCACTCGGCCAGCTGCTGGCCGGCGACCACCCGCTCGCCCAGCCGGACGAGGACCGAGCCGCGCCGGAGGTGGCCGAGCGCGGCGTGCACCCCGTCGTCGGCCCGGACGACGACGTGGTTGCCGAAGATCACGCGGGTTCCGCCGAACATCCGGACGAGGCCCTCGGGGCCCAGCAGGTACAGCACCGACAGCCAGCCGCTGCGGGCCCGGTGGTCGCGCTGCCGCTGGTGCACGCGCACCACGACGCCGTCGACCGGGCTGAACAGCGGCTGGCCGAACGCCGGGTACTCCTCCGGCCGGCGCCACTGCCCGCCGGACCCGAACCCGGGGCGGCTGCCATCCGGCGGGTCGAGCACCAGGTCGATGGCGTAGGTCTGGCCCAGACCGTTCGTCCCGTGCGAGGGGGTCTTCGTGGCGGGGGAGTTGAGCGCCCGCCACGGGCCACGCACCGGTGACTCCACGACCCGCAGCGGCGCCTCGGGCGGCCGCACCCGGTCCAGCAGGCTCAGGCCGACCAGGACGACGATCGCGGCCAGTGCACCCCCCGGGACCAGGCGCGTGCCCTCGGCCAGGATCAGCAGGAGGGCCAGCGCCGGCAGCGACGACCGGACCCGGGCTGCCAGCCGGCGCACCGTCGGGCTCACGACGCCACCGCGGCGAGGACGACGTGCAGCGGGACGACCCGCTCGGGCGGGACCCCGTACGCGCCTCGCGCGGTCGTGCGCAGCCAGCCGGCGGCGGTGAGCTGGCGCAGGTGGTGGTGCAGCTGGCCGGTGGTGCCCAGGCCCGGGAGGGCGGCCAGCGCCGCGGTCGTGGTGGTGCCGCCCAGCACCTCGCGCAGCAGCCGGAGGCGCACCGGGTGGGCTAGCGCCGACAGGGTGGAGGCGAGGGCGTCGTCGACTTCGGGGCCGGTCGAGCGGATCTCCTCGGCCCCGTGGGTCCGCTGCCAGGCGTACTCCTCGCCGCCGGGCAGGCGCACCTGCCCGCCGTAGGCGACTGCGCCACCGGGCAGCTCCGCCGCGTCGCCGGCCAGCCCGGTCAGCAGCCAGAACCGCTCCTCGTCGGGGAGGGCCGGACCGGGTGGGGTCGGTCGGCGGCGCTCCAGGGCGGTGAGCCGTTCCTCGATCCGGGTCAGCCGAGCGTCGTCCATGCTCGGCACTCTACGGAACTACGTAGCAACGATCCAGCGTCTCAGCGCGCGGCGCGGGAGATCGCCAGCGCGGCGTCGAGCACCGCGGCGACCACCTCCGGGCTCGGCCGGCGGCCCAGTCGCTCGATCGGGCCGGAGATCGACACGGCGCCGAGCACGCCGCCGGTGCCGTCCCGCACCGGCGCGGACAGCGACGCGACGCCCGGCTCCCGCTCGGCGATGCTGTGCGCCCAGCCGCGGCGGCGGACGTCGAGCAGCGTGCGGGCGGTGAAGCTCGCCGAGGGCAGCAGGGCGTTCACCTCGTCGGCGGGGGTGAACGCCAGCAGGGCGTGGGCGGCCGATCCCGCGGTCAGTGGCAGGCGGGCGCCCACGGGGACGGTGTCGCGCAGGCCGCTCAGCCGCTCGGCCGCGGCGATGCAGACCCGGCTGCTCCCGTCGCGCACGTAGAACTGGGCGCTCTCCCCGGTGGCGTCGCGCAGCCCGGGCAGGTGGCGGCCGGCCAGGTCGGCCAGGTCGGCGCCGCCCCGGCCCAGCTCGGCGAGTGCCGGGCCGGGCGCCCAGGCCCCGCCGGCGGTCCGCCGCAGCAGGCGGTGTCCCTCCAGGGCGGTGGCCAGCCGGTGCGCGGTCGCCCGGGGCAGGCCGGTGCGGTTCACGAGCTCGGCGAGGGTGGCGGGCTCCTCGGTCACCGACCGGAGGATGGCCACTGCTTTGTCCAGCACGGCAACGGGGTTAGGCTGTCCCACGTAGCAATACTCGCATCCCAGTGGGTGAGACGGTCAACCGCCGTCGCCCGATCGAGGAGGACGCACCGTGGGCAGGACCCTGGCGCAGAAGGTGTACGAGCAGCACGTCGTCCGGCGGACGGCGGGCGAGCCCGACCTGCTCTACATCGACCTGCACCTCGTGCACGAGGTGACCAGCCCCCAGGCGTTCGACGGCCTCCGTGCCGCCGGCCGCACCGTCCGCCGGCCGGACCTGACCATGGCGACCGAGGACCACAACGTCCCGACGCTGGACATCCTCAAGCCGATCGCCGACCCGGTGTCCCGCGCCCAGGTCGAGGCGCTGCGGCGCAACGCCGCGGAGTTCGGCATCCGGCTGGCCCCGATGGGCGACCGCGACCAGGGCATCGTGCACGTCATCGGCCCGCAGCTGGGTCTCACCCAGCCGGGGATGACGATCGTCTGCGGCGACAGCCACACCTCCACCCACGGGGCGTTCGGGGCGCTGGCCTTCGGCATCGGCACCAGCGAGGTCGAGCACGTGCTGGCGACCCAGACCCTGCCGCAGCTGCCGGCCAAGCAGATGGCGGTGACCGTCGACGGCGAGCTGCCGCCCGGCGTCTCGGCGAAGGACATCATCCTCGCGGTCATCGCCGAGATCGGCACCGGCGGCGGCCAGGGTCACGTCATCGAGTACCGGGGCAGCGCGATCGAGGCGCTGTCCATGGAGGCCCGGATGACGATCTGCAACATGTCGATCGAGGCCGGCGCCCGCGCCGGGCTGATCGCCCCCGACCAGACCACCTTCGACTTCCTGGCCGGCCGCCCGCACGCCCCGCAGGGCGCCGACTGGGACGCCGCGGTCGCGGAGTGGCGCACGCTGCGCACCGACGACGACGCCGTGTTCGACCGCGAGGTGCGCATCGACGCCGCGTCGCTGACCCCCTACGTCACCTGGGGCACCAACCCCGGCCAGGGGCTGCCGATCGGCGCCAGCGTCCCCGACCCGGCGCAGATCGCCGACGAGAGCGAGCGCCGGGCCGCCGAGTCCGCACTGGCCTACATGGGCCTGACCGCCGGCACCCCGCTGCGCGAGATCGACGTGGACACCGTCTTCCTGGGCTCGTGCACCAACGGCCGGATCGAGGACCTCCGGGTCGCCGCCGCACTGCTGAAGGGCAAGCGCGTCGACGCCAGCACCCGGATGCTCGTCGTCCCCGGCTCGGTGCAGGTCAAGCAGCAGGCCGAGGCGGAGGGCCTGGACCGGGTCTTCCTCGAGGCCGGGGCCGAGTGGCGGGGCGCGGGCTGCTCGATGTGCCTGGGCATGAACCCCGACCAGCTCAAGCCCGGCGAGCGGTCGGCGTCGACCAGCAACCGCAACTTCCAGGGCCGGCAGGGCAAGGGCGGGCGCACCCACCTGGTCTCCCCGGCGGTGGCCGCGGCCACCGCGCTCACCGGCCGGCTCACTGCCCCGGCCGACCTGCCCGACGCCGTTCCGACGACCGTCTGACCCGCTGGAGAGCTGCATCATGGACGCCTTCACCACGCACACCGGCACCGCGGCGCCGCTGCGGCGCAGCAACGTCGACACCGACCAGATCATCCCGGCCGAGTACCTCAAGCGGATCACCCGCACCGGGTTCGAGGACGGGCTGTTCGTCGCCTGGCGCACCAACGAGCCGGACTTCGTGCTCAACCAGCCGCAGTACGCCGACGCCTCGATCCTGGTCGCCGGCCCCGACTTCGGCACCGGCTCCTCGCGTGAGCACGCGGTGTGGGCGCTGCTCGACGGCGGTTTCCGGGTGGTCATCAGCTCCCGGTTCGCCGACATCTTCAAGAACAACTCGACCAAGTCCGGGCTGCTCACCGTGCTGCTCCCGCAGGCCGACGTCGAGGCGCTCTGGACCGCGATCGAGGCCGACCCGGCCACCGCGGTGACCGTCGACCTGCGGGCCAGGCAGGTCACCTACGCCGACGTCACGGTGCCGTTCGACATCGACGACTACACCCGCTGGCGACTGCTGGAGGGGCTCGACGACGTCGGGCTCACCGAGCGCCACCTGGACGACGTCGCGGCGTTCGAGGCCCGCCGCCCGTCCTGGAAGCCGGCGGCCCTCCCTGCCCTCCCTGCCTGACGGCAGTGGGACAGGCAGTGATCAGGTGACCTGATCACTGCCTGTCCTCCCGCGGCGACGTTGGTGCGGGAGGACGGTCACTGGTGCGGGGGACGGGCGCCGGACCGGTGGTCCTTCGTCAGCTGCTGGCGGCGGCGACCCGGCCGGCGGCGCCGGTCGCCCGGCCTGCGGGAGCCGCCGGGTCGGCGCTGAAGTCGCGGTAGTAGTCGGCGGCGAGCGTGCCGGGGCGGCCGCTGAGCGCCCACACGCTGCCCTTGGCCGCCGGTGGCCACAGCGCCCCTGCCGTGCCGTGCCAGCGCACCCCCAGCGACAGCAGCACCGAGGGGATCGCCCCGCCCTGGCTGCAGACGACGGTCACGCCGTCGTCCGGCGCGTCGGTGGTGAGCAGCCGTTCGACGAGGGCCAGCCCCGCCTGCGGGTCGGCGTCGAACCCGTCCTCGCCGAGCTCGGGCGCCTCGCCCACCGGCAGGCCCAGCTCCTCGGCGAGCGGCGCCACGGTCTCCCGGCAGCGCAGCGGCGGGGCGCTGAGCACCCGGACGGGGTTGAAGGCCGGCAGCACCGCGGCCAGCGCGGCCGCCTGACCGCGGCCCCGGCGGTCCAGCGGCCGCTCGTCGTCCGGGCCGGCCCAGTCGCCGCGCTCGCCGGCCGACGCGTGCCGGACCAGCAGCAGCTGCGGCATCCGCGGGACGTCGGTGCGGGCCAGGTCGTGGAGCACCGCGCGGTCGTGGTCGTGGGTGACCAGCCGGCCGGCGTCGGGCAGCGGGAGCCAGCGCAGCTCGTCGACCTCCCCGTTGGGCGTGAAGTCCCCGCCGGCGGCGCGCATCACCCAGTAGTCGACCCGCTTGGGGCCGTGCCGGTGCTCGTAGCGGGTCTGCACGCTGCGCCGGCCGACGACGGTGCGCAGGCCGGTCTCCTCCTCCACCTCTCGGACGGCGGCCAGCAGCGGGTGCTCCCCGGCGTCCAGCTTGCCCTTGGGCAGCGACCAGTCGTCGTACTTCGGCCGGTGCACCAGGGCGGTCTCGAGCACGCCGCCGGGGCCGGGGCGCCACACGGCACCGCCGGCGGCCGGGATCAGCGGGGCGGCCTCAGGCAGCGTGCTCACCCCGCCCGGTGAGCAGCTCCAGCTGGTGGTCCCGCTCCCCGGTCCGGGTCCAGGCGCCGTCGGCGGACAGCTCCCAGCAGCGCACGTCGGGCGCCAGTGCCCGGTCGAAGACCTCCTGCAGCTGACGCTGCGCGGCCGGGTCGTTGACCCGCAGCAGCACCTCCACCCGGCGGTCGAGGTTGCGGTGCATCAGGTCGGCGCTGCCGATCCACCACTCCGGCGACCCGTCGTTGACGAAGCTGATCGCCCGCGAGTGCTCCAGGAACCGGCCGACGATCGAGCGCACCCGGATGTTCTCGCTCAGCCCCGGGACGCCCGGCCGCAGCGCGCAGATGCCGCGGATGAGCAGCTCGACCGGCACGCCGGCCAGCGATGCCTCGTAGAGCGCGTCGATGATCTGCTCGTCGACCAGCGAGTTCACCTTGATCCGGATGCCCGAGGGGCGTCCCTCGGCGGCGTGCCGGGCCTCGCGGCGGATCCGCTCGACCAGCCCGGTCCGGACGCCGCGGGGCGCCACCAGCAGCGACCGGTAGGTGGTCTGCCGCGAGTAGCCGGTGAGGGTGTTGAACAGGTCGGTGAGGTCGGCGCCCACCCGCGGGTCGGCGGTGAGGATGCCCATGTCCTCGTATATCCGCGCGGTCTTGGGGTTGTAGTTGCCGGTGCCGATGTGGCAGTAGCGGCGGATCACCCCGTTCTCCATCCGGACCACCAGCGCCGTCTTGCAGTGCGTCTTCAGGCCGACCAGCCCGTAGACGACGTGGCAGCCGGCCCGCTCCAGCGAGCGGGCCCAGCTGATGTTGGCCTCCTCGTCGAACCGCGCCTTGATCTCGACCAGGACGACGACCTGCTTGCCCGCCTGGGCCGCCTCGATCAGCGCCGAGACGATCGGGGAGTCGCCGGAGGTGCGGTAGAGGGTCTGCTTGATCGCCAGCACGTGCGGATCAGCGGCCGCCTGCTCGATGAACCGCTGCACGCTGGTGGCGAAGGAGTCGTAGGGGTGGTGCACCAGCACGTCGCCCTCGCGCAGCGTGGCGAAGACGCTCTTGGGCGTCTCGCCCTCGCTCAGCCGCGGGTGGGTGGCCGGCACGAACGGCTCGTCCTTCAGCTCGGGCCGGTCCAGGTCGTAGAGCTCCATCAGCGAGGCCAGGTCCAGCAGGCCGGGCACCGAGACGACGTCGGCCGGGCTGATCTCCAGCTCGGAGACGAGCACGTCGAGGATCTGCGGGTCCATCGCCGCGGTGACCTCCAGGCGCACCGCCGGCCCGAACCGGCGCCGGGCGAGCTCCCGCTCCAGCGCCTGCAGCAGGTCCTCGTCCCGGTCCTCCTCGACCTCCAGGTCGGCGTTGCGGGTCACCCGGAACAGGTGGTGGTCGAGCACGTCCAGGCCGGGGAACAGCTGGCCGAGGTGGGCGGCGATCAGGTCCTCCAGCGGGAGGAAGACCGCCGTCGCGTCGCTGTGCTGCCCCCCGGCCGGGGACACCGGGATGAACCGGGGCACGTTGTTGGGCACCTTCACCCGCGCGAACCGGGGCGCGCCGGTGTCCGGGTCGCGGACGGAGACCGCCAGGTTCAGCGAGAGCCCGCTGATGTAGGGGAAGGGGTGCGCCGGGTCGACCGCCAGCGGGGTGAGCACCGGGAACACCTGGTCGCGGAAGTACTCGCGCAGCCGCATCGCGTCGGCGTCGGCGAGGTCGCTCCAGTGCAGGATCCGGATGCCCTGCTCCTCCAGCAGCGGGGTGACGTCCTTGGTGAAGACCCCGGCGTGCCGGTGCATGAGGTCCTGGGTGCGCTCGGTGACCCGGGTCAGCTGCTCGCGGATGGTCAGCCCGTCGGGGGACCGGACGGTGAGCCCGGTGCTCTGCCGGCGCTTGAGGCCGGCGATCCGGACCATGAAGAACTCGTCGAGGTTGCTGGCGAAGATGGAGAGGAACTTCACCCGTTCCAGCAACGGCAGGCTGTCGTCCTCGGCCAGTTCGAGCACCCGGGCGTTGAAGTCCAGCCAGGAGAGCTCGCGGTTGAGGAACCGGTCGGCGGGCAGCGTCGGGTCGGCGGCAGGCACGGGTCGATCCTGCCTCACCGAGGTGACCAGCAGGTGGCCGACAGGAGTGCCGTGCTCCGCGGCCCCAGCCCGAGCCGTTCGGCGGCCCGCAGGTCGGCAGGCGTGTCGACGTCACGGCGCAGCCCCGGCCGGCTGCCGCTGAGCGGGACGGCGCCGCTCGCCGCGTGCGCGACGGCCGAGGCCGGCCCGAAGCGCGGGTCCAGCCCGACGCCGGGGCCCGCGCACAACAGCGTCGTCCCGGTGCCCGCGGCGTCGGCGACGAACGCCCGCGGCTGCGCCACCGCCTCCTGCAGGGCGGCGGTCAGCTCCGCCGGGCGCAGCGCCGGCAGGTCGGAGGAGAGCGCCGCGACGGCGGCCGCCCCGGTGCGCCGCGCATGCGCCGCGCCGTGCGCCAGCGCGGCGTTGAGCCCGCGGTCGGGTTCGTCGCCGACGGTGGCCGCCCCCAGGGCGGTGGCGACGGCGGCGGCCCGCGGCTCGTCGGTGACCACCAGCACCCCGGCGACGGCGTCCGCGGCAAGCGCGGCGGCGACGGTGTCGGCCAGCAGGGCCAGCACCAGCTCCTCGTGCCGGGCGGTGGCCTCCGAGCCGAGACCGGTGGTCAGCGGGGCCAGCCGCGTCTTGGCCGACGCCAGCCGCTTGGCCGGCACGACCACGGACCACTGCTGCACCGGGCCATGTCAGCACACCGCCCGTGCGACCGCCGACCGGCCCGTGTGGTGGGCTGCTGCCGCACCGTCCCCTCCCGAGGAGCGCCCGAGGATGAGCAGCACCCCCGACCGCACCGCCGGCCGCACCGCTGATGTCGTCGCGGCGGCCGCGCCGTACCTGGAGTCGTGGCTGGAGCACCAGCGCCGGCGGGGCCGGGTACCCGGTGTGCAGGCGGCGGTCCGGGTGGGGGGCCGGCTGGTCCTCGACGTCGCGCTCGGGGTCGCCGACGAGACCACCGGTGCACCGCTCACGCCGCGGCACCTGTTCCGGATCGCCTCCCACTCCAAGACCTTCACCGCCACTGCGGTGCTGCAGCTGGTCGAGGCCGGCCGGCTGCGGCTGGACGACCCGGTCGGCTCCTGGGTGCCCGACCTGCCCGCGGCGGTCGGGGCGGTGACCGTCCGGGAGCTGCTGGGGCACCAGTCCGGCCTGCTCCGCGACGGCGCGGACAACGACTTCTGGCAGCTGCTGCACGCCTTCCCGGACGCGCCGCGGCTGCGGGAGCTCGTCGGCGGCCCGGACGCCGTCGTCTTCGGGCGCAACGAGCACTTCAAGTACTCCAACGTCGGCTACTCCCTGCTCGGCCTGGTGATCGAGGCGGTCACCGGTGTGGGCTACGCCGAGCACGTCCAGGGCGCGGTGGTCGACCCGCTCGGGCTGGCCGACACCGGACCGGAGTGGGACCCGGCCCGCGCCACCGAGTACGCCGCCGGGCACACCGCGCTGCTGGAGGGCGAGCCGACCCGGCTGCGCATCCCGCACGTCGACACCCGGGCGATGGCCGCGGCCACCGGCTTCTGGTCGACCGCCCGCGACCTGTCGGCGTTCTTCGCCGCGCACGCGACCGGGAACGACCGACTGCTCCCCGAGGCGGCCAAGCGGCTGATGCGCCGGCCGGAGTCGGAGATCCGCGCCCACGGCCAGGAGGCCCGCTGGTACGGGCTGGGGATGGACCTGCGCACTGTGGGGGAGCGCCGGCTGGTGGGCCACAGCGGGGGCTACCCGGGGCACATCACCCGCACCTGGCTCGACCCGGAGGCGGAGCTGGTGGTCAGCGTGCTGACCAACTGCCTGGAGGGCCCGGCCGACGTGCTGGCCCGGGGTCTGATCGGGTTGGTCGACCTGGCCCTGGCCGCGCCGGGCGACACCGCCGGCGGGGACCTCGCCCGCTTCGCCGGCCGCTTCGCCAACCTGTGGGGGGTCACCGACGTGGCCCTGCTCGGCGGCCGCCTGGTGCTGCTGCACCCCGGCTCGCCGGCGCCGGCCGAGGAGCACCTGGAGCTCACCGCGGTCGACGGGGCGACGCTGCGCCAGGAGTCGGTGGCCGGCTTCGGCTCCGCAGGGGAGCGGGTCGAGTACGAGTGGGCCGACGATGGCACGGCCGCCGCCGTCCGGATCGGCGGCATCACCTCGTGGCCGGTGGAGGTGTTCCGCGCCCGCCGCGCCGCGCAGCTGGCCGGGGAGCCGGGGTGAGCGGGCTGCTGCTGCGCCGCGCCCGGCTGGGGCGGGCCGTGCGGGACGTGCTCGTCTGTGGCGGCCGGGTGGTGGCGATCGCCGACGAGCTCACCGCCGCCACCCCCGGGCTGGACGGGTGGCCGGGCGACGGCGCACCGCCGGAGGTCGTCGACCTCGACGGGGCCGTGCTGCTGCCCGGGCTGCAGGACGCGCACGTGCACCTGGAGCAGTGGGCCGCGGCCCGCCGGCGGATCGACGTCTCGACCGCCGGGTCGCCGGAGCAGGTGGCGGCCCAGATCGCCGCGGTGCTGGCCGCCGCGCCGCCCGCGGAGGGCGCCGTCGTGGTGGCCCAGGGCTTCCGGGACGCGCTGTGGCGCACGCCGCCCGACGCCGCGGTGCTGGACGCCGTCCTGCCCGGTCTGCCGGTGGTGGTGGTCAGCGGGGACCTGCACACCGCGTGGTGCAGCAGCGCGGCCGTGCGGCGGCTGGGGCTGCGCACCGCCGACGGCGTGGTCCGGGAGCACGAGGCGATGGAGGTCTACGCCGCCGCGGAGTCCGCCGGCCCGGAGGTCCGCGACGAGTGGGTGCTGGCGGCCACCGACGCGGCGGCCGCCCGCGGGGTGACCGCGGTGGTCGACCTGGAGTACGACGACCTGGTCACCGCGTGGGCGCGGCGCGCGGCCCGGCGCCCGGGTGGGCCCGCGGTGCGGGTGGCCGCTGGTGTCTACGTCGACCGGCTGGCCGGGGTGCTGGCCGCGGGCCTGCGCAGCGGCGACCCGCTGCCCGGGGTGGCCGACCCGGTGGCCGCCGACCGGCTGCGGCTGGGCCCGCTGAAGGTCTTCGTCGACGGCTCGCTCGGCACCCGGACGGCGTACTGCTCGCACGCCTACCCCGGGGTCTCCGGGCCCGGGGCGCACGGCGTCCTGCGCACCGAGCCGGCCGAGCTGGAGCGGCTGCTGCGCCGGGCCGGCTCGGCCGGGCTGGACCTGGCGGTGCACGCCATCGGCGACCGCGCCGCCGCTGTCGCGCTGGACGGGTTCGCCGCCGCGGGCGTGCGCGGGCGGATCGAGCACGCCCAGCAGGTGGCCGAGGTCGACCTGCCGCGCTTCGCCGAGCTCGGCGTGGTGGCCAGCGTGCAGCCGCGGCATGCGCTGGACGATCGGGACGCCGCCGACCTGCACTGGGCCGGTACGACCGGCTCGGCCTTTCCCTACGGCGCGCTGGTCGCCGCCGGTGCGCGGCTGGTGCTGGGCTCCGACGCCCCGGTGGCGCCGCTGGACCCCTGGGACGGGATCGCCGCCGCGGTGCACCGCTCGCTGGACGAGCGGGCCGCCTGGCACCCCGAGCAGCACCTGGACCTGGCGGTCGCGCTGCGCGCCGCCAGCGGCGGTCGCGGCGCGGTGCGGGTGGGCGACGTCGCCGACCTGGTGGTCGTCGCCGAGCCCCCGGCCACCGTGCTGGCCCGCGACGGCGCCGCCGGCCTGCGCCGCACCGAGGTGCTCGCCACCCTGGTCGGCGGCCGGTTCACCCACCGCGGGGGTGGGCCGGCGTAGGGGCGCTTGCGCACCGCCGGGGGGCGGGGGGCACGATCATGAGCTGGGTCACCAGCGCGATGTGCGCCGGCCCCGGGACAGGAGGGTGCACGTGTCGCAGGACGAGGGGGCCCCGGACCGCTGGGCGGGCGGCACCCGGCCGCCGCGGCGGACGACCCGCGGGTCGGTGCCGTTCGCGTTCTGGCTCTGCGTGCTCGTCGTGTACCCGACGGCGTCGCTGGTGTTCCGGCTGCGGTACCGGCACGTCGAGCGGATCCCACCGACCGGCGGCGTGCTGCTGGTGGCCAACCACGTCTCGGTGCTCGACCCGCTCGGCTGCGCCCGGCTGGTCTGGGACGCCGGACGGGTGCCGCACTTCCTCGCCAAGGACACGCTGTTCTCCGGCCTGGCCGGCACCATCCTGCGCGCCGCCGGGCAGATCCCGGTCTCCCGCGGGTCGGGCACGGCCAGCTCCTCGGTGCAGGCGGCCAGGGACGCGCTCGACGCCGGTGCGGTGGTGGTGATCTACCCGGAGGGCTCGGTCACCCGCGACCCGGACTGGTGGCCGATGCAGGCGCGCACCGGGGTCGCCCGGCTGGCGCTGTCCACCGACGCCGTCGTGCTGCCGGTGGCCCAGTGGGGGCCGCAGCGGGTGCACGACTACCACGCCAAGAAGCTGCACCTGCGGCTGCGGACCCCGGTGGAGTACCGGGTGGGGGAGCCGGTCGACCTCGCCGGGCAGCGAGCCGAGGTCCGCGCCGGCCGGGCGCTGAGCCCGGAGCTGCTGCGCGAGGTGACCGACCTGGTGATGTCCCGGGTCCGCGACGAGCTCGGCGAGCTGCGCGGCCAGACCCCGCCGACCGCCTTCACCCCCCGCCCGGCCGGGCGTGCGCTGCCCGGGAACGCGGCGTGACCCGGGCCGCGGTGCTCGGCGCCGGCTCCTGGGGCACCACCTTCGCCAAGGTGCTGGCCGACGCCGGCAGCGCGGTGACGCTGCACGCCCGCCGTCCCGAGTTGGCCGAGGCGATCGCCGACACCCGGGAGAACGCCGAGTACCTGCCGGGGGTGCGGCTGCCCGATGCGGTACGGGCCACCGGCGACGCGGCGGAGGCGCTCGCCGGCGCCGACGTCGTCGTGCTGGCCGTGCCCAGCCAGACGCTGCGGCAGAACCTGACCGACTGGGCCGCCCTGCTCCCGGCCGACGCCACGCTGCTGTCGCTGATGAAGGGCGTGGAGCTGGGCACCACCAAGCGGATGAGCGAGGTGATCTGCGAGGTCACCGGCGCCGGCGCCGACCGGGTGGCCGCGTTGTCGGGGCCCAACCTGGCCCGGGAGATCGCCGAGGAGCAGCCCTCGGCCACCGTGATCGCCTGCGCCGACACCGGGCGGGCGGAGGCGCTGCAGGCCGCCTGCCACACCCCGTACTTCCGGCCGTACACGAACGCCGACCTGGTGGGCTGCGAGCTCGGCGGCGCGGCGAAGAACGTCATCGCGCTGGCCTGCGGCATCGCCGCGGGGCTGGGCTACGGCGACAACACCCGCGCCTCGCTGATCACCCGCGGGCTGGCCGAGACCACCCGCCTGGGCCTGGCGCTCGGCGCCGACGCCGCCACCTTCGCCGGGCTGGCCGGGCTCGGTGACCTGGTCGCCACCTGCTCCTCCCCGCTGTCCCGCAACCGCACGTTCGGTGAGCACCTGGGGCAGGGCATGTCGGTGGCGGAGGTCGAGCAGATCACCCGGCAGACCGCCGAGGGGGTCAAGAGCTGCCGGTCGGTGCTCGACCTGGCCCGCGCGCACGGGGTCGACGTGCCGATCACCGAGGCCGTCGTCCGGGTGTGCCACGAGGGCGAGTCGGCGGGCCGGATGGTGCGGGAGATGATGTCCCGCGAGGCGAAACCCGAGTAGACCCCGCCGGGTCGCCGCCGCCCGCCACCCGGAGAGGACTTCCCCGTGACCACCCCTGATCTGCCCACCGGGCTCGGCGACGGCACCCGGCTGGTGCACGCCGGCGACGAGCCCCCGTTGCCGGGGACACCGCTCCGTCCGTCCCCGGTGTTCGCCGCGCCGTACCACCTGGGCGACGAGGCCCCCGGCTGGCAGGGCGCCGACGGCTACGCCCGCCCGGACAACCCGACGCTGCGGGTGTTCGAGCGAGCGGTCGGCGAGCTGGACGGCGGTGACTGCCTGTCCTTCGCCACGGGGATGGCCGCGATCAGCTCCGCCGTCCTCGCGCTGGTCGCCCCCGGTGACCGGGTCGTGCTGCCCTCGGACGGCTACTACGCCACCCGGGTGCTCGCCCGGGACGAGCTGGCCCGGTTCGGCGTGCGGGTGGAGCTCGTGCCCACCCTGGAGATCGCGGACGTCGCCGCCCGCGGGGACCTCGACGGCGCCCGCCTGGTGCTGCTGGAGACGCCCAGCAACCCGCAGCTGGACGTCTGCGACATCGCCGCCGTCGCGGCGGCCACCCAGGCGTCGGGGGCGGTGCTGGTGGTCGACAACACCACGGCCAGCCCCATCGGGCAGCGCCCGCTCGCCCTGGGCGCAGACGTCACCGTCGGCTCGGACACCAAGGCGCTGACCGGGCACAGCGACGTGCTGCTCGGCCACGTGAGCACGGCCCGCACCGAGCGGGGCCGGGAGCTCCACACCCGGATCGCCGCCTGGCGCAAGACCACCGGCAACACCCCCGGGGCGTTCGAGGCCTGGCTGGCGCACCGCTCGATGGGCACCCTGGACCTGCGGCTGGCCCGGCAGGCGGCCAACGCCGCCGCGCTGTCGGAGCTGCTGGCCGGGCACCCGGCGGTCCGTGGGGTCCGGTGGCCGTGGCGCCCGCAGGACGCCTCCTACGCACTGGCGACCCGGCAGATGCTGCGCCCCAACGGCGTGGTCTCTGCCGAGCTCGCCGACGAGGCCGCGGTGGCGCACCTCGTCCGCAGCAGCCGGCTGATCGCGGCCGCCACCAGCTTCGGTGGCATCCACACCACCGTCGACCGGCGGGCGCAGTGGGGCGGGGACGCCGTACCGGCGGGCTTCGTGCGCTTCTCCTGCGGGATCGAGGACACCGCCGACCTGGTCGCCGACCTCGAGGCCGGCCTCTCCGCGCTGCCTGCCGTGGCCGGCTGAGTGCTCGGCTAGGGTCGGCGGCGATGACGGGGAAGCCGGGCAAGACGAGGGTCGCGGTCGTGTTCGGCGGGCGGAGCGCGGAGCACGCGATCTCCTGCGTCTCGGCCGGCAGCGTGCTGGCCGCGCTCGACCCGGAGCGGTACGAGGTGGTGCCGGTGGGCATCACCCGGGACGGCCGCTGGGTGCTGCACGACGGCAAAGCGCTGGCCATCGAGGGCGGCCGGCTGCCCGAGGTCACCGACGGCACCGCGGTCTCCCTGGTGGGCGACCCGGCCGGGCGGGGCCTGGCGGTGCTCGACGCCGGTCAGGCGATCGGCCGGCTGACCGAGGTCGACGTCGTCTTCCCGGTGCTGCACGGTGCCTACGGCGAGGACGGCACCATCCAGGGCCTGCTGGAGATGTCCGGGCTGCCCTACGTGGGCTCCGGGGTGTTCGCCAGCGCGGCGTCGATGGACAAGGAGTTCACCAAGAAGCTGCTCTCCGCCGCCGGCATCCCGCAGGGCGACCACGTGGTGCTGCGCGACGCCGCCGGTGCACTCCGCGCCGACCCGGAGCTGCTCGACGCCCCGGCCAGGGAGCGGCTGGGGCTGCCGGTGTTCGTCAAGCCCTCGCGGGCCGGCTCCAGCATCGGCATCACCAAGGTCACCGACTGGGCGCAGTTCCCCGACGCGGTGGCGACGGCGGCCGCGGTCGACCCGAAGGTGATCGTGGAGGCCGCCGTCCCCGGCCGGGAGATCGAGTGCGGCGTGCTCGCCCGGCCCGGCTCGCCGGTGCCCGACACCAGCCTGCCGGCGGAGATCCGGCTGCGGCCGGGAACCGACTGGTACGACTTCGACGCGAAGTACCTCGACGAGGCCGTGGAGTTCGACGTCCCGGCCGACCTCACCCCGGCGCAGACCGCCGCGGTGCAGGAGATGTCCCGGCGGGCCTACCTGGCGATGGACTGCCGGGGGCTGGCCCGGGTCGACTTCTTCGTCGCCCCCGACCCCGACACCGGTGCCGACCGGCTGGTGGTGAACGAGGTGAACACGATGCCCGGCTTCACCCCGATCTCGATGTTCCCGCGGATGTGGGCGGCCACCGGCGTCAGCTACCCGGAGCTGGTCGACCGGCTGGTGCGCAGCGCCCTGGACGCCGGATGACCTCCCGGCTGCTGCCACGCTCCGCGCTGGCGGCGGTCCTGCTGGCGGTCGCTCCGGTGTCCGCCGGCTGCGCCGACCCCGGGACGCCCCCGGAGGCGTCCACGGGTCCGGCCGTGAGCAGCACGATGGCGGCGCTGCCGACCGACGCCCGGGGGCTGGAGCGGCTGCTGGTCGACGAGGTGCCCTCCGGGCTGCCCCGGGTGCCCGACGGCGACCTCGACCCGCCGGCGGGGGAGAAGACCGTCGACGACGTCGCCGGGTACGGCGAGGACGCCGCGCGGCAGCAGGAGGTGCTCGGCGAGTACGGGTACCTCCGCGGCTGGGAGCGGTTCTGGCGCGACGGCCCGCGGATCACCAGCGTCTTCATCGACCAGTTCGACGGCCCGGACGGCGCGGCGGCCTACGCCGAGGACCTGGCCCGCAACGACGCCGAGTACTACGGCGGCACCCTGGACCGCTCGCCGGCCGGCCTGCCCGAGGACTGCGTGCTGATGGCGATGCCCGCGGCGGTGCCCGAGCACGGGCTGGAAGGCCCCCCGGCGTTCGCCTGGTGCACCCGCGGGGCGTTCACCGTCGCGGTGGCCTCGGTGCAGTCGACGGCGGAGGAGGCGCGGTCCGAGCTGTCCGCCGTCGTCGCCGACCAGCTCGCCCGCCTCCCCGCCGGCTGACGACGGGTCCTGAGCCGATGGCCGCCGTGCAGGGGCCCGCCGCGAGCTCGCGAGTGGCGGGGGCACGGGGGTCCTTCCTCAGTCGGCGGGGGCCGGGTCGGTGTAGGGCAGCGTGGTCGCGATGATCGGGCTCAGCGCCTGCGGCAGCGAGCTGTCGGCGCTCGCCGGCACCCGCACCTGCACCGGCACCAGCCGGTCGATCGTCGTCCACACGTAGACGTCGGGGTCGGAGGTGTCGACCAGCCACTGGACGCCGCTGAGCTGGAACGCGGTGGTGTCCTCCTGCCCGGCGGTCACCGGGTCGACGCCGCACACGAGCACCTGCGCCGGGTCGCCCCAGGCGTAGGCGAACAGCGAGTCGGAGTCGACCATCCGCGAGGTCTCCCCGGCCAGCTCCAGCGGCAGCTGGTCCATCAGCACCGGGCAGGCGAGCTCCGCCTCCGGCGTCACCTCCGGGGTGTCGACCTGTACCGGCGGCAGGTCGCCGCGCGGCGCCGACGTCGTGCCGGTGACCTCGGCCACCGCGTCGTCGTCCGGCTCGTCGTCATCGCCGAGCACGTTGACCAGCACGAGCAGCACGATCAGCAGCGGCACCGCGACGGCCAGCGCGATCAGCGCGGCCCGGCGCAGCGGGTCGGGCCCCGGCGCCGGGGACGGCGCGGGGTCGGCGGGGGAGTGCGGTGCGGTGCTCAGGGCTCAGATGTTGACGACGGGGCAGGTCAGCGTGCGGGTGATGCCGTCGACAGACTGGACCCGGGCCACGACCAGCCGGCCGAGCTCGTCGACGGTGTTCGCCTCGGCCCGCACGATCACGTCGTAGGGGCCCGTGACGTCCTCCGCCTTGGTCACGCCGGCGATCTCGCTGATGCTCGCGGCGACCGCGGCTGCCTTGCCGACTTCGGTCTGGATCAGGATGTAGGCGTGGACCACGGGTTGACCTTCCTCGGGCGTCACCACGTCGGCAACGGCTGGGGGCGATACCGGCCTGCCGATCAGCAGGCCGACCGGCAACGTACCCCAGCGACCGGTGGTGCCCGGTGACTCGGCCCCGTCCACTGGTGCCCCGCCCCGACCCGGCCGACAACGTCGGTGTGGTCGGGGAGTTCGGGGTGATCGCCCGGGTGCTCGCCCGGTCCGGGTCGGCGCGGGTGGCCGAGGTCGGCCCCGGTGACGACGCCGCGGTGCTGCGCGCCCCCGACGGGCGGGTCGTGGCCTGCACCGACGTCCTGGTGGAGGGCCGGCACTTCCGCCGCGACTGGTCCTCGGCCGAGGACGTCGGTCACAAGGCCGCCGCGGCCAACCTGGCCGACGTCGCCGCCATGGGCGCGGTCCCCACGGCGCTGCTCGTCGGCCTGGCCTGCCCGGCCGACACCCCCGCCGTGTGGCTCGAGGGCGTCGCCGACGGGATGGCGGAGGAGTGCGCGCCCTTCGGCGCGGCCGTCGTCGGCGGGGACACCACGGCCTGCGCCCCGGACTCCGCCTCCGTCGTCCTCTCGGTGACCGCGCTGGGCGATCTGGGCGGGCGGGCACCGGTGCGCCGGGACGGCGCCCGCCCGGGTGACGTGGTCGCCGTCGCCGGCCGGCTGGGCTGGTCGGCGTGTGGGCTGGCGGTGCTGCGCCGCGGCTTCCGCGCCCCGGCCGCGGCGATCGCCGCGCACCGCCGTCCCACCCCGCCCTACGCCGCGGGCCCGGCCGCCGCCGACGCCGGTGCCACCTCGATGTGCGACACCAGCGACGGGCTGCTCGCCGACGCCGGCCACCTGGCCGCCGACAGCGGTGTGGGCATCGACCTGGACCGCGCGGCGCTGGCCGCGTTCGTCACCGGTCCGCTGCCGCAGGTCGCCGCGGCGCTGGGCGGCGACCCGCTGGGCTGGGTGCTCACCGGCGGGGAGGACCACGCCCTGGTGGCCACCTTCCCGCCCACCGCGGTGCTGCCGGCGGGCTGGACCGTCATCGGCCGGGTGCACGACGACGCGTCGGGGGTCGAGGTGGACGGCGTGCCCGCCGCGCAGGTGGCCGCCGACCTGGGGGAGGCGACGGGGCATGTCCACTTCGGCTGAGCCGGCGGCGCTGGACCAGGTGCGGCTGCGGCCGGTGGGATACGAGGACCCGGTGGCCCAGCAGCTGATCGAGCGGGTGCAGCAGGAGTACGTGCTGCGCTACGGCGGCCGGGACGACGCGGTCGTCGACCCGGCCGAGTTCGCTCCGCCGCGGGGGTTGTTCCTGGTCGCCGAGGTCGACGGGGTGCCGGCGGCGTGCGGCGGCTGGCGGGTGCACGACGCGGCGACGGGCACCGTCGAGCTCAAGCGGATGTACGTGGAGCCGGGCTTCCGGCGGCGGGGACTGGCCGCCCTGGTGCTCGCCGCGCTGGAGCGCAGCGCGGCCGACGCCGGGCACCGGCACCTGCTGCTGAACTCCGGGGACCGGCAGCCCGAGGCGCTCGCGCTGTACGCGCGGCACGGCTACACCCCGGTCGCGGGTTACGGCATCTACGCCGACTCGCCCGAGGCGGTCTTCCTCGGCAAGAAGCTGTCGGGTGCCGACCCGACCGACGGCACGGAGGAGGGCGCATGGGCGTCGTGACGGTGTCGGCGTCGTTCGGCGCGGGCGGGGCGGAGATCGCCCCCGCCGTGGCCGAGCGGCTCGGGCTGGCGTTCCACGACCGGGTGATCCCGGCGCAGGTCGCCGGCCGGCTGGGGGTGCCCGTCGCCGAGGCGGAGGCCAACGACGAGACGGTCACCCGGGGCCTGTGGCGGCTGGTCAGCTCGCTGGGCACCATGCCGGACCCGGTGGGCGGGGTGCTGCCCACCTCGTCGCTGCCCGACGAACGCGCCTACCGGGCGCAGACCGAGCGGGTGCTGGGCGAGATCGCCGACGGTGCCGGGGGCGTGGTGCTGGGCCGGGCGGCGGCGATGGTGCTGCGCGGCCGGCCCGACGTGCTGCACGTGCGGCTGGACGGGCACCCCGACCGGCGGCTGGCCGCCGCGGTGGCGCACCTGGGCCTGCCCGAGGACGAGGTGCGCCGCGAGCGGGACGCCGCCGACGCCGCCCGCACCGCCTACGTGCGGCACTTCTACCGGTGCGACCCGGCCGACGCCCGGCACTACCACCTGGTGGTCGACAGCACCGAGCTCGCGCACGACACCGTCGTCGACCTGGTGGTCACCGCCGCGCGGGCCCGCGGGATCGGCGGCTGACCCGGGTGTCCTCCCGCGGAGGTCGTGGTCTGCCCACCCGGGGTGGGCAGAGCACGACTCCCCGGGTGGGCAGAGGCGAGCGGCGGCGCCACACGGCTGACACACGAGCCGGTCAGGATGCGTGCATGCGCACCGACGTCGCCTGCCGGCTCACCGTCTCCTCCCCCGCCCCGGCGACGGCGCTGCTGCAGGTCGCGCTGGCCGCACCGGCCGGTGAGCAGCTCACCGTGCTCTGCGACGGGCAGCCGGTGGCGGCCGAGGAGATCGCCGTCCCCGGCGCGCGCGTGCACCGGCTGCAGCTGCCGGCCGGCGAGACGACGATCGCCTACACCGGGCACGTGACCGGGGACGGCCGGCCGCGGGAGGTGACCGCGGCCGACTGGGCGGAGTTCGTCCGCCCCAGCCGCTACTGCCCCTCGGACCAGCTGGAGGGCTACGCCGGCACCGAGTTCGACCGGTCGGCGCCCCGCGCCGAGCTGGTCGCCACCGTGGCCGCCTGGGTGCACGACCGGCTGGTGTACACCGCCGGCTCCAGCCGGCCGGTGGACACCGCGGTCGACACCCTGCTCCTCGGCCAGGGCGTGTGCCGGGACTACGCGCACCTGACCGTCACGCTGCTGCGCGCGCTGGAGGTGCCGGCCCGGCTGGTCGCCGTCTACGCCCCGGGGCTGTCCCCGATGGACTTCCACGCCGTGGTCGAGGCCGACGTCGACGGCGTGTGGCAGACCGTCGACGCGACCCGGCTGGCGCCGACGTCGGCGCTGGTGCGGATCTGCTCCGGGCGCGACGCCGCCGACACCGCCTTCCTGTCGCTGTTCGGCGGGCAGGCCACCCTCGGCGCGATGACGGTCACCGCCACCGTCGACGGCGAGCTGCCCGCCCCCAGCGCGGAGCCCTACGCGCTGGCCTGAGGGCCCCGGCCCGGTACGGACGCCCCACCCGGCTGGCGGCGGCGCAGCTCCTCGGGCACCAGCTCGACCAGCTCCTCGGGCAGCAGCGGCAGGTCCAGCAGGGAGAGCTTGACCCGGCTGCGGTCGGCTGCGGCCCAGTCGTCCAGGCGCACCAGCAGCCCGGCGTCCGCGCGGGAGGAGACGTGCAGCTCGTCGCCCGGTGCGAGCCGGCCGCGGACCAGCCCGTCGACCTCCACCGCCGGCCGGCCGGCGGTGGCCGGGAGGGTCAGCACGAGCGGCTCCTGGGGGCCGAGGACGACGGTGCGGTCGATGCCGTTCAGCGGCGCCGACGGCGTGACCAGCACCCCCTGGGCGCCCGGGGACATCACCGGACCACCCGCGGCGAAGTTGTAGGCGGTCGAGCCCATCGAGGTGGCGATGATCACGGCGTCGCTCCGGTAGTGCCCGTACCGGCGGCCGGCCACCGAGAGCGTCGCGTCGACCATCCCCTCCCCCGGCACCCGGGCGAGGACGACGTCGTTGAAGGCGACGGTCTCCCAGCCGGGTCCGCGCACCACCAGACAGCTGCGCGACTCGATGGTCGAGCGCCCCTCGGCCATCGCGGTCAGGGCGGCATCGAGCTCGCGGCCCTCCACCTCGGTGAGGAACCCCAGCCGCCCGAAGTTGACCCCCAGCACCGGCACCGGCCGGCCGACGACCAGCCGCATCGCCCCGAGCAGGGTGCCGTCGCCGCCGAGGGCGATGATCCCGTCGCAGGTGTCGCCGAGCTCGCTCACCGGGACCGGGGTGACCCCGGTCAGCCCCAGCCGGGCGACGTCCTCGACAGCGGCGACCAGCTCGACGTCGTGGGTGTCGGTCCAGGCCGCGACCTGCCCAGCCGCACCCGCGCAGTCCCGGTGCGGGTGCAGGACCAGCCCGATCCGGCTGCCGTCGTGCACCCCTCAGCCCCGGTAGCTCTCGAGCAGGCGCAGCCAGATCTCGCTGATCGTCGGGTACGACGGGACGGCGTGCCACAGCCGGCTGATCGGCACCTCCCCGACCACCGCGATGGTCGCCGAGTGCAGCAGCTCGGCCACGCCCTCGCCGACGAAGGTCATCCCGAGCAGCACCTCCCGGTCGGTGTCCACCACCGCGATCGCCGTCCCGGAGTAGCCGTCGGCGAAGACGGCCGCACCGGCCACGCTGCCGATCGGGTACTCGACCACCCGGTGCGGGAGCCCGGCGTCGGCCGCCTGCGCGGCGGTCAGCCCGACCGCGGCCACCTGCGGGGAGGTGAAGACGACGCTGGGCGTGGCCCGGCGGTCGGCGGTGGCCACGAACGGCGACCAGTCGGACAGGTCGGCCTGCGCACCGCGCGCCCGGGCGACGATCGCCGCGCCGGCCTGCCGGGCCTGGTACTTGCCCATGTGGGTGAGCTGGGCGCGCCCGTTGACGTCACCCACGCCGTACAGCCAGGGCAGGCCGGCGACCTGCAGGGTGTCGTCGACGTCCAGGTACTCCCCCGGCGTCAGCCCCACGGTGTCCACGCCGACGTCGTCGGTGTTGGCGGCGCGGCCGGTGGCGACCAGCACCTCGTCGCCGCGGAACTCCCCGGTCGAGCAGGCGAGCACCACCTCGTCGCCGTCGCGGCGGGCGGTGCGCACCTCGGTGCCCAGCCGGACGTCGACGCCGAGTTCGCGCAGGGAGTCCACGACCGCCTCCCCGGCCGCCGGCTCCAGGTGCGGCAGCAGCCGCTCGCCGTGCTGGAGCAGCGTGACCTGGGAACCCAGCTGCTGCCAGGCGGTGGCCATCTCGCAGCCCACGTAGCCGCCGCCGACCACGAGCAGCCGGCCGGGCGCCTCCTTCGCGCTGGTCCCCTCGCGCGGGGTCCACGGCCGGACGTCGGCCAGCCCGTCGACCGGCGGGACGGCGGCCCGCGACCCGGTGCAGACCGCCACCGCGTGCCGGGCGGTGAGCACCAGCTCGTCCCCGTCGTCGGTGGTGACCACCACCCGCCTCTCCCCCGCCAGCCGGGCGTGGCCGCGGACCAGCGCGATGCCCGCGCCGTCGACCCACTCCACCTGGGAGGCGTCGTCCCAGTGGCTGGTGAAGTCGTCGCGCCGGGCCAGGGTGGCCGCCACGTCCTGCTCGCCGGTGACCGCGGCCGCGGCGCCGGGCACCGCGCGGGCCTGGCCGAGCACCTCGCTGCCGCGCAGCAGGGTCTTGCTGGGCATGCACGCCCAGTAGGAGCACTCGCCGCCGACGAGTTCGGACTCGACGAGCACGGCGCTCAGGCCGCCGCGGACGACGATGTCGGCGACGTTCTCGCCGGTCGACCCGGCGCCGAGGACGACGACGTCGAAGGACTGCTCTGCATCGGTCACCCGGCCATCCTGGCGGTTGTGGTCGACTGGCCGCCATGTCGGTCGATGCGCAGGAGTTCGCCGCCGCCCTCCGCCAGTACGCCGCCGGGGTGGTCCTGCTGACCGTGCGCGACGACATCGACGACGTCGGGACGACGGTCACCTCGCTGATGAGCGTCTCGGCCGACCCGCCGCTGGTCGCGATCGGCCTGGCCGCCGACGGCTACCCGGCCGAGGTGCTCCAGTCGGTGGGCTCGGCGGTCGTCAACGTGCTGGCGGCGCCGCAGGCGATCCTGGCCAGCCGGTTCGCCTCCGCCGGGCGGCCCAGCGCCCGGCACCTGCTGGAGTCCGTGCCCTGGCACCGGGCGCCGGTCAGCGACGCGATCGTGCTCGACGGCGCTCTGGCGGCGCTGGACTGCCGGGTGCACTCGGTGGTCGAGGCCGGCAGCCACGTCGTCGTCCTGCTGTCGGTGGAGGGGGTGCCGGTGCTCGGCGACGGCGACCCACTGGTGCGGCTGCGCGGCCGCTGGACCGACGGCGCCGGACGGCTCGCCGGCCGCCGGGAAGGCTCGTGACGGCCCCGTCCGGAGGCTCGCCCTGAGCTCGGGAAGGGTGAGAGGGACGGGCTCCTCTGTCACATCCGCGGCGTCGGCGGTGCTGTAGAGGTGTGGACGTCGTTGGGCAGGGCCGGGTCGCACCGTTCAGCGCGGTGCGCACGGCCGCACGGGTCAACACGGCCGTGAGGGGCGCGCGCCAGGCGGTGCACCCCGACCTCGAGCAGGTGTTCCGCGACGGCTACCCGCGGGTGGTCGCCGTGGCCGCCCGCGTCCTCGGCTCGCGTGACGAGGCCGAGGACGTCGCCCAGGAGGTGTTCCTGGCGTTCAGCCGGTCCGCGGTGCCCGCCGCCGAGGCGCCGGGGTGGCTGTCGGTCGCCGCGGCGCACACCGCGCTGAACCTGATCCGGTCGGGCCGCCGCCGCTCGACCCGGGAGGCGGCCGTCGCCGACCGGGACGACCTGGTCCCCGACGTCGCCGACACCGTCGTCGCCCGCGACGACTCCCGCCGGGTGCGCGCCGCCCTCGCCCGGCTCCCCCGCCCCCAGGCGCTCGCCCTCGTGCTGCGCCACAGCGGCCTCAGCTACGCCGAGGTCGCGGCGGCCCTCGGCCTCTCCCCCGGCAGCGTCGGCACCACCGTCCGACGCGCCGAATCCGCCCTGCGCAAGGAGTTGACCCACGATGCGTCTGCGAACTGACCCCCACCCGGCCGACGGCATGCTGCGCCGGCTGGTCGACGAGCCCGCCGGCGTCCCCGACGCCGACCGCGCCCACGTCGCCGGCTGCCCGGCCTGCCTGCAGCGGCTGGACGCCGTCCGGGCCGACGCCACCGCCGCCGCGACGGCCCTGTCCACCACCGACGCCACCCCGGACGTCGACCGCGCCTGGCTGCGGCTGCAGGCGGCGACCCGGCCGACCGCGACCCCCTCCACCGCGGCCCGCACCGCCGCACCGGCCCGCAGCTGGCGGAACCGGCTGCGCAGCCCCGTGGTCGCCGCGTTCGGCGTCGTCCTGGTCGTGGGGGGTGCGGGTGCCGCGGCCGCGGGCGACTGGGTGCAGGTGTTCCGCACCGAGGAGATCGCCCCGGTCGCGGTCACCCAGGCCGACCTGGTCGGCCTGCCCGACCTCTCCGGGTACGGCACGCTGCGGCCGGTCGCCGAGCCGGACGTGCGGGAGGTCGCCGACGCCGCGGCCGCCGAGGAGGTCACCGGCCTGACGGTGCCGCAGGTCGACGAGCTGCCGCGCGGCGTCACCGGTCGGCCCACGTACACCGTCGGCGACCAGCTGGTCGCCGAGTTCACCTTCTCCGCCGACCGGGCGGCGGCCGCGGCCGGTGAGCAGCTGCCCCCGGTGCCCGCCGGGCTCGACGGCAGCACGTTCCGGCTGACCGCCGGCCCGGGGGTCGCCGCGGTCTGGTCGGAGGCCCGCGGGCTGCCCGCCCTCGCGGTCGGCCGGGTGAACGCCCCGACCGCGGAGTCCAGCGGCGTCCCCTTCGACGTGGCCCGCGACTACCTGCTGTCCCTGCCGGGGCTGCCGGACTCCCTCGCCGACCAGCTGCGCACCTTCACCGCCGACGGCACGACCCTCCCGCTGCCGGTGCCGGCCGAGCTGGCGACGACCTCCACCACCGAGGTCGACGGCGCCGAGGCGACCGTGCTGGCCTCCCGCGACGGCCTGCTGCACGGCGTCGTCTGGGTCGCCGACGGCGTCGTGACCGGCGTGGCCGGGACGATCAGCGAGGACGAGGTGCTCGACGTCGCCCGGGGGCTGCGCTGACCGCGCCCCAGGCCGGCCTGGCCGCCGCCGAGGGGCTGGTGGCCGGTCTGCCGCCCTCGGCGGCGGTCTGGTGCTCGGGGCTGCGCAAGCGCTACGCCAAGCGCACCGCGGTCGACGGGGTCTCGTTCACCGTCGGCCGCGGCGAGGTGGTCGGCCTGCTCGGCCCCAACGGCGCCGGCAAGACCAGCGTGATCAAGATGCTGCTGGGTCTGGTCCGGCCCGACGCCGGCGAGGTCCTCCTGCTCGGCCGGCCGGGCAGCGACCCGCAGGCCCGGGCCGCGGTCGGCTACCTGCCCGAGCTCTTCCGGTACCAGCCGTGGCTGACGCCCACCGAGGTGCTCGCGTTGCACGTGCGGCTGGCCGGGGCCCGGGTGCCCGACGCCGAGCGCCGCGAGTGCCTGGCGCTGGTCGGCCTGGCCGACCGGGCCGGGGACCGGGTGGGCGGGTTCTCCAAGGGCATGCAGCAGCGGCTGGGGCTGGCGGTCGCGCTGGTGGCCCGCCCGGAGCTGGTGGTGCTCGACGAGCCCACCAGTGCGCTGGACCCGGTCGGCCGGGTCGACGTCCGGGACCTGGTGCTGGACCTCAAGGCCCGCGGGGTGGCGGTGCTGCTCAACTCCCACCTCATCGGGGAGGTCGAGCGGGTCTGCGACCGGGTGGTGGTGCTCAACCACGGCCGGGTCGCCGCCGCCGGCACGCTGGCCGAGCTGCTGGGCCAGCAGGAGCTGCGGCTGCACCTGGACGGCGTCACCCCCGCCGCCGAGGCCCGGCTGGCCGCGCTCGGTCAGGTCGCCCGCGAGGGCGAGTGGTGGACCGTGACCCTGCCGGCCGACGACGACGGGACGGCAGTGCCCGACCTGGTCGCCGACCTGGTGGCCCTGCGGACGCGGGTGCACGCCGTCGAGCCGGTGCGGATCAGCCTGGAGGAGCGGCTGCTGGGCATCCTGCGCGAGGAGGACCGACCGTGATCGTGCTGACCCTCGCCGGGCTGACGCTGCGCGAGGCGTCGCGGCGCAAGGTGCTGCGGGCGCTGGCGCTGCTCACCGCGGCCCTGCTGCTGCTCAGCGGCTGGGGCTTCTCCCGGCTGGACGCAGAGCTCGGCACGCTCACCAGCGGCGAGGCGCGGCTGGTCTCCTCCCAGCTGCTCAACCTGGTGATGTTCGGGTTCAGCCTGATCGGCGCCCTGGGCACGGCCTTCCTCGCCGGCCCGTCGCTGGCCGGGGAGGTCGAGTCGGGCACCGCGCTGGCGGTGCTCGCCCGCCCGGTGCGCCGCTGGCAGGTGCTGCTGGGCAAGTGGCTGGGGCTGGTCGCCTTCGGCGCCGGCTTCGTCGTGGTCGCCGGGCTCGCGCAGTTCCTCGTCGTCCAGCTGACCGTCGGGTACTGGCCGCCGCAGCCGGTCGTCGGCCTCCTGCTGCTCGCCCTGCAGACGACCGTGCTGCTCACCCTGGTGCTGCTGCTGGCGACCGCGATCTCCCCGATGGCCTCGGGCATCGTCGCGGTGGGCCTGTTCGGCTCCACCTGGGTGGCCGGCGTCGTCGGTGGGGTGGGCGAGGCGATCGGCAACGACGGCGTCGCCCGGGTGGGCAGCGTCTCCCGGATGCTGCTGCCCACCGACGGCCTGTGGCGGGGTGCCATGTACGCCTTCCAGGACCCGACGGCGCTGCGCGTCTTCGGCGAGGTCGGCTTCCCGTTCCTCGGCCAGGCCCCGCTGACCGCCACCTACCTGGGCTGGGTGGCCGTGTGGGTGCTGCTGGTGGGCGGGCTGGCGGTGCTCTCCTTCCGCCGCCGCGACGTCTAGGCCCGGCCATCGTCGATCGCCAAGATGGCCATTCCGGCGGTGGGGGACGTCGGCCGGGCGGAACCTGGGACGCGCGGGCGTCACCGGGCGGGGCTAGCGTCGTCGCTGATGAGCACCGCCCTGCCCGCGCCGTCCGAGTCCGCCGTCCGTCGTGCACTGACCCGCGCGGAGCGCGGGGTGACCCTCGACGCCACCGAGGCCGAGACCCTGCTGCACGCCCGCGGGCTGGGCGAGGGCGAGCCCCTCGACCGGCTGCTGACCGCCGCCGGCCGGGTGCGCGACGCCGGGCTGGCCTCGGCCGGCCGGCCGGGCGTGGTCACCTACAGCCGCAAGGTGTTCATCCCGCTCACCCACCTGTGCCGCGACCGCTGCCACTACTGCACGTTCGTCACCACCCCCGGGCAGTTGCGCGCCGAGGGCAAGGCGCCGTTCCTCTCCCCCGACGAGGTGCTGGAGATCGCCCGCCAGGGCGCCGCGCTGGGCTGCAAGGAGGCGCTGTTCACCCTCGGCGACCGCCCGGAGGACCGCTGGCCGGTCGCCGCCGAGTGGCTGGAGGCGCACGGGTTCGACTCCACGCTGGGCTACCTGCGGGCGATGGCGATCCGGGTGCTGGAGGAGACCGGGCTGCTCCCCCACCTCAACCCTGGCGTGCTGAGCTGGGAGGAGGTCCAGCGGCTCAAGCCGGTCGCCGCCTCGATGGGGATGATGCTGGAGACGACGGCCACCCGGCTGTGGTCGGAGAGGGGCGGCCCGCACTTCGGCTCCCCCGACAAGGAGCCCGCCGTCCGGCTGCGGGTGCTGGAGGACGCCGGCCGCTCCGCCGTCCCGTTCACCACCGGCGTGCTGCTGGGCATCGGCGAGGACTACGCCGAGCGGGTCGACGCGATCGCGGAGATCCGCGCCTCGGCCCGGCGGCACCAGCACGTGCAGGAGGTGATCGTGCAGAACTTCCGGGCCAAGCCGCGCACCGCGATGGCCGCGCACGACGACCTCGGCCTGCAGGAGTACGTCGCCGCCGTCGCCGTCACCCGGCTGCTGCTCGGGCCCGCGGCCCGGGTGCAGGCGCCGCCGAACCTGTCCGACTCCACCGAGCTGGGCCTGCTGCTGCGCGCCGGGGTCGACGACTGGGGCGGTGTCTCCCCGCTGACCCCGGACCACGTCAACCCCGAGCGGCCCTGGCCGAACATCGACAAGCTCGCCGAGCTCACCGCCGACGCCGGGTTCACGCTGCGCGAACGGCTGGCCGCCCAGCCCGGCTACGTGCTGCAGCCCGAGCCCTGGCTGGATCCGCGGGTGCGCCCGCACGTCGCCGCGCTCGCCGGCCCCGACGGCCTGGCAGTGGAGGGGCGGCTGCCGGTGGGCCTGCCGTGGCAGGAGCCGGACGAGTCGTGGACGGCGTCCGGGCGGGTCGACCTGCACGTCGAGGTCGACACGGTCGGGCGCACCGGTGACCGTCGCAGCGACTTCGACGCCGTCTACGGCGACTGGGCCGAGCTGCGGTCCCGGACCGAGAGCGCCCGCGACGGCTCCTCGACCGCGCTCACCGCCGGCGACCCGGAGGTGCGGGCCGCGCTGCGGCACGCCGAGGCCGACCCGGCCGGGCTCTCCGACGCCGAGTACCTCGCGCTGCTGGGCGCCGACGGGGAGGACCTGGAGGCACTCGCCGCGCTCGCCGACGGCTTCCGCCAGCAGGTCAACGGCGACGACGTCACCTACGTGGTGAACCGGAACATCAACTTCACCAACGTCTGCTACACCGGCTGCCGGTTCTGCGCGTTCGCCCAGCGGCGCACAGACGCCGACGCCTTCACCCTGTCGATGCAGCAGGTCGGCGACCGGGTCGACGAGGCCTGGGCCGGCGGGGCCACCGAGATCTGCATGCAGGGCGGCATCCACCCCGACCTGCCCGGCACCGCCTACTTCGACCTGGCGCGCGAGGTGAAGTCCCGGCGCCCCGACATCCACCTGCACGCGTTCTCGCCGATGGAGGTGGTCAACGGCGCCGCGCGCACCGGGCTGTCGTTCCGCGACTTCCTCACCGCGGCCCGCGAGGCGGGCGTGGACAGCCTGCCGGGGACGGCGGCGGAGATCCTGGACGACGACGTGCGCTGGGTGCTGACCAAGGGCAAGCTGCCGGCCGCGACCTGGCTGGAGATCGTCCGCACCGCGCACGAGGTGGGCCTGCCGACGACGTCGACGATGATGTACGGCCACGTCGACACCCCCGCCCACTGGGTCGCACACCTGCGCACCCTCAGCCGCCTGCAGGACGAGACGGGTGGTTTCCGGGAGTTCGTGCTGCTGCCGTTCGTGCACCACAACGCGCCGATCTACCTGGCCGGGGTCGCCCGGCCCGGGCCGACGAACCGGGAGAACCGGGCGGTGCACGCCGTCGCCCGGCTGCTGCTGCACGGGCGGATCGACAACGTCCAGACCTCGTGGGTGAAGCTCGGCGACGTCGGCACCCAGGCGATGCTGACCGGCGGCGCCAACGACCTGGGCGGCACGCTGATGGAGGAGACGATCAGCCGGATGGCCGGCTCGGGCAACGGGTCGCTGAAGACCATCGCCGAGCTGGAGTCCATGGCCGCCGCGATCGGCCGCCCGGCCCGCCAGCGGACCACCGAGTACGGCACGCCGACCGCCGAGCGGCTCGCCACCGCCCGCTCCGAGTCCGGCCGCGCCGCGCTCACCCTCAAGCTGGTCTGAGCGTCGCGCCGGAGGTTCCGGGCGCGGCGGTCAGCGGGCCTCCGGCGGCCGGCACCACAGCGCCTCGAACATCTCGTCGGCGTCCACGACCAGCGTTCCCGCGGCGTGCGGCACGACGACCGTCTGCCCGTGCCGCACGGCCGTCCCCTCCCGGGTGTCGGCCCGCCGCAGCTCGCCCTGCCCGCCGGTGACCACCAGCACGCCGAAACCGGCCTCGAGCACGTCACGACCGGTGACGCGGTGCACCCGGAAGAAGTCCGCCGCCCGGTCGGGCAGCACCCACCCCCGGCCGGGGCGTCGCACCACCAGCTCGCCGATCCGCTCAGCGGGCCACGCGGTGCGGTCCATCGCCTGCAGGGCGAGGTCGAACCCGAGCCCGAGGTGGCCCTCCCGGTCGCCGTCGATGGCGAAGCCCCGCCACTCCAAGAGGATCGACAGGTCCTCCGGCTCCTGCACCTCGACGAGGAAGACCCCGGCGCCGATCGCGTGTGGCATCCCGGCGGGCACCAGGACGGCGTCTCCCGGGGCCACCTCGACCCGGTGCATCGCGGCGAGCAGCCCGTCGACGTCCTGCTCCTCCACCAGCCGGCGCAGCTGCTCCGCCGACAGCGAGCGGCGCAGGCCGAGGTGCACCGCGCCGCCCCGCAGGATCACCCACGCCTCGGTCTTGCCGTGGGCGCGCCCCAGGTGCTGAGCGGCGAACGGCCCGTCCGGGTGGATGTGCACCGGCAACCGCTGACCCGCATCGAGGAGCTTGGTCAGCAGCATGGTGTCGGCACCGAACCGGGCGACGTGTCCCGCGCCCAGCCAGGCCTCGGGGTCGGTCGCCACCGCATCGCGCAGCAGCCGACCGTCGGGCAGCTGCGACAGGCCCAGCGAGCTCTCCCCGAACAGCGGCGTGGTCGCCGCCACCCAGTCCTCCGGGAGGTTCCCGCCGGTCCACGGGCGACCGCGGAACTCGGCGATCTGCCGGCCACCGGCGTAGAAGCGGTCGGCGGGCTGGTTGGCGTCCACCACGATCGGGACGAGCGTCATGCGGCTGCCTCGGGTCCAGAAGAGGGGTGCCGCGCAGCGGCGGCTCCGGTCAGGGTGCGGTCAGGATGCCGGGTCGCCGCGACGATCCGGTCGGCCACCCCCTGGGCCGCGACCCGCCGGGGGACCATGTAGTCAGTACAAGTTGTCCGGAGCTACATTCTCCGGACCCCGAGCCACTGTGTCCCGCGACACGGAGCAGAGCTCAGGGTGCACCACCAGTGCTCGTTCCAACGGAGGAGACAGCATGTCGGCCAGCTCACGGTTCCGGACGACGTCCACGGCCATCGCCCTGCTCGGCGCGCTCACGCTGAGCGGTTGCAGCAACGGCGACGAAGCCGGCGGGGGCGGAGGCGGCGGGGGCGGTGAGGTGGAGCGCGTCGGCCTGATGCTCCAGGACATCTCCAACCCGTTCTTCGCCTCGATGCAGAACAGCATGGAGCAGGCCGCGCAGGAGCAGGGCTTCGACCTGAACGTGCAGGACGGGCGTCAGGACCTCGCCGCGCAGAACGACCAGATCGACGCCTTCATCCAGCAGGGCATGGACCTGATCCTCCTGAACGCCGTCGACAGCTCCGGGATCGCCTCCGCGGTCGCCCGGGCGCAGGCCGCCGGCATCCCCGTGGTCGCCGTCGACGTGGATGCCGAGGGCGCCGACGCCGCGGTCACCACGGACAACGTGGAGGCCGGTCGGCAGTCCTGTCAGGCACTGGTCGACGCCCTGGGTGGCCAGGGGAACATCTTCGTGATCGAGGGCACCCCCACGACGGCGCCGCAGGACCGGGTCAAGGGCTGCGAGGAGGTGCTCGCGGACAACCCGGACATCCAGGTGGTCGCCCGGCAGGCCGGGAACAACGACCGCGCCAGCGGCCTGTCCCTGACCACCGACATGCTCACGGCCAACCAGGACGTGCAGGGCATCTTCGCCATCAACGACCCTGAGGCGCTCGGCGCCGACCTCGCGGTCCAGCAGGCCGGACGCAGCGGCGTGACGATCGTCGGTGTCGACGGCTCCCCCGAGGCCGTGAAGGCCCTGGAGGACCCGAACTCCAACTTCGTGGCCAGCGCCGCGCAGGACCCCGGTGGCATGGCGCTGGAGGCGCTCGAGGTCGGCAAGGACATCGTCGCCGGCAACCCGCCGGCCGAGCGCGTCACGCTGCTCGAGCCGACGCTGGTGACCAAGGACAACGTCAGCTCGTACGAAGGCTGGTGACCCACGGCCGGCTGGTGGGAGGACCTGTCATGAGTGACACCACGGCTCCGCTGCTCGAGGTCGAGGGCATCAGCAAGCGGTTCGGCGCGACCCTCGCCCTGTCGAACGTGAGCTTCGACGTCCGCCCCGGCGAGGTGCACGCCCTCATGGGCGAGAACGGCGCCGGCAAGTCGACGCTGATGAAGATCATCTCGGGCAACTACCAGCCGGACACCGGCTCCATCCGGATCGCCGGTACCCCGGTGGTCATGGCCTCGCCGCGCGATGCCATGGCCGCCGGGGTGGCGATCATCCACCAGGAGCTCAACACCATCCCCGAGATGACCGTGGCCGAGAACCTGGCCACCGGCAACGAGCCGCTGCGCTTCGGGATGCTGGACCGCAGGACGATGGTCGCGCAGGCCCGGGAGAAGCTGGCCCGGGTCGGTGCCGACATCGACCCCAACCGGCCGATCGGCCGGCTCAGCGTCGGTATGCAGCAGATGGTCGAGATCGCCCGCGCCGTCGCCGAGGACGCCCGGGTGCTGGTGCTCGACGAGCCGACGGCCGCGCTCTCGCGCACCGAGAGCGAGCAGCTCTTCGCCCTCATCCGGTCCATGCGCGCGCGCGGTATGGGGCTGGTCTACATCAGCCACCGCATGGAGGAGGTCTGGGAACTCGCCGACCGGGTGACCGTGTTCCGCGACGGGCAGCTGATCGGCACCCGCGAGATGCGGACGACCGGCCCCGACCAGGTCGGCCCCGGCGACATCGTGCGGATGATGGTCGGTCGCGACATCGACGACCTGTACGTGCGCACCCCCCACCCAGCAGGTGACGTCCGGCTCTCCGTCCGCGAGTTGACCGGGGACGGGGGCATCGGACCGGTCAGCTTCGACGTGCGCGGCGGCCAGGTCGTGGGGATGGTCGGCCTGATCGGTGCCGGCCGGACGGAGGTGGCGCGCCTGATCTACGGCGCGGACCGCCGCACGGGGGGCACCGTCTTGCTGGACGGCGAGCCGCTGGAGGTGCGCAACCCCATCGACGGCATGCGGGCCGGCGTCGGTCTGCTGCCGGAGAGCCGCAAGGACCAGGCGCTGTTCCTCGACCTGTCGGTCAAGGACAACATCGGCATGTCCACGCTGAAGGACCACAGCCGCGCCGGCGTCGTCCGTGGGGGCTCGCTGCTCAAGGCCGTGCGCGGCGTCATGGACCAGCTGAAGGTGCGGTCCAACGCGCTGGGGCTGGAGTCGCGGGCGCTGTCCGGTGGCAACCAACAGAAGCTGGTCCTGGGGCGGCTGCTGCTCCAGCGGCCCAAGCTGATGATCCTGGACGAACCCACCCGCGGGGTGGACATCGGCGCCAAGAGCGAGATCTACCGGTTGATCAACGACATCGCGGCGACCGGGACCGCAGTGCTGGTCATCTCCTCCGACCTGCCCGAGGCGCTCGGCATCAGCGACCAGCTGCTGGTCATGCGTGCCGGGCGGATCGCGGCGACCCTCGACGCCCGCGAGGCGACCGAGGAGAACGTCATGCAACACGCCACCGGCGTCTCCGCTGAGGACGCCTCCACGACCGAGAACGCTGGGACTGCCCGATGAACCCGAACACCGTGACGTCCCCGGACAACCCCATTCCCGACACCCGGGTCGCCCCCGAGACCGCACGGCAGGGATCGGTCATCGCCTACTGGTGGGACCGGGTCGGCATCTTCGCCGTGCTGCTGGTCCTCATCGCGCTCATGGCTGCGCTGGCGCCGAACTTCCTCTCGGTGGACAACGCCATCAACGTGGCGCGATCGGTGTCGATCAACGCGATCCTGGCCGCCGGGCTCACGGTGGTCATCCTGACGGCCGGGATCGACCTGTCGGTCGGCTCCATCCTGGCGGTGGCCGGGGTGGGCAGCGTCCTGCTCGCGGTCGAGGGGGTGCCCACACCACTGGCGCTGCTCGGCGGCATCCTGATCGGCGCGGTCTGCGGTGCCCTCAACGGCGCCTTCGTCGCCTGGCTGGCCCTGCCCGCGTTCATCGTGACCCTCGGGTCGATGACGTACCTGCGTGGCCTCGCCTACTCGCTGCTCGACGGCCAGCCGCTCGTCGCCAGCGACCTCGGGTTCCGTGGGATCGGCAACGGCAGCATCGCCGGCATCCCGCAGCCGGTGGTCGTGATGGTGGTGGTCTACGCGATCTTCTGGTTCCTGCTGGAGCGGACGCGGTTCGGCCGGCACGTGTACGCCGTCGGCGGGAACATGGAGGCCGCGCGGCTGGCCGGCATCAACGTCAAGCGGGTGCTGCTCTCGGCCTACATGCTCGCCGGCGCTGCCGCCGGCGTTGCCGGCCTGATCTTCTCCGCCCGCGTGCTGTCCGCCCAGCCGACGGCGGGTCAGGGCTACGAGCTGGACGCGATCGCCGCCGTCGTGCTCGGCGGGACGTCCCTGGCGGGCGGTCGAGGGCGGATCTTCGGCACGCTCGTCGGCGCCGTCATCATCGGCGTGCTGTCCAACGGGCTGATCCTCCTCGACGTGCCGTTCTTCTACCAGCTGATCATCAAGGGCGTCGTCATCATCATCGCCATCGCGCTGGACAGCCTGAAGCGCTTCTCCCGCGCCAGCGGCTGACCGCAGAGCACCAGCCGGGCTCTCGGGGAGGGGCGGCCCCCGCTCCTCCCCGAGAGCCACAACGGCCCGGTCAGCTGCGGCTGCCGCCACCGATCATCGGGTCGTCACCGGTGTCCCGGCCGGCCTCCGTGGCGCCGCCGCCCGGGGTGGTCCGGTTGTCCGCGTCGGACTCCTCGGTGACCACGTCGGCGCGCACCTCGCCCGCCGGCGGCTGGTCGACGACGGTGACCGGCTGCTCGGTCACCGGGGGCGCCGGGGTCACCGGCGGAGCAGCCGGCACCTCCTGCGGCTGCTCGCTCTCCGAGCCGCTCTTCGACCCGGCCACCGCCGCACCGGCGGCGGCCACCCCGGCCACCGCGGCCGCGCCGGCGGCGACACCCTTCGCCGACAGCCCGGCCTTGCCGCTGTCCCCGCGGGAGAGGGCGGCGTCCTCGACGCCAGGGGTGCCGACGTCCATGCCGTGGCGGATCTCGCCGCGCCACGCACCGCTCGCGTAGCCCTCGTCCTCGATCAGGTCCTTGAACTTCTTCAGGTCCGACTTCGCCTGCCGGCCCACGATGCCGAGCTTGTCCCCGGCCTGCTCGACCAGGCCCTCGGGCTCGTACTCCAGGGTCAGGTGCACGATCGTCGACGCGGGCCCGGCAGGCTCGAACCGGACGGCGCCGGCGTTGGTCGCACCGCCGGTGGCGGCCCAGGCGATCTTCTGGTCCGGGACCTGCTCGACGATCGCGGCGTCCCACTCCCGCTTCACCCCGGCGATCTCGGCCACCCAGTGCAGCCGCTGGTCACCGCGCTGCTGCACCTTCTTCACCCCGCTCATGAAGTGCGGGAAGTCCTCGAACTGGGTCCACTGGTCGTACGCGGTCCGTACCGGCACGTCGACCTGGATCGACTCCTCGACCTTGGTGCTCATCGTCGGTTCCTCCCTCGTCGCAGACACTGACTGCCCTCCGCACTACCCCCTCGCACCGCTGATGCACGTCTGGTCAACCGCAACAACGGGGCGCCCTGTTCGGGTCCCGGCGCACGCCGCCGACCGGTCCCGGGCGAGGCACCCCCGGGGTTAGCGTGGCGGGTGTGACCGAGCTGCAGCGTCCGCCGTCCGACCTCGACCAGCTCGCCGACCGGTTCGTCGCCGCCTACGCCGCCGACCAGCCGACCCGGGCGACCTACATGGGCGTCGCCGGTCACGACGACCGCTGGCCCGACCTCACCCCCGACGGCCGGACGGCCACCGCGGAGCTGCTGCGCCGCACGCTGGCCGAGGTCGAGCGCACCGGGTCCGCCGACCGCCGGGACGACGTCGCCCGCAGCGCGATGGTCGAGCGGATCGGCGCCGAGCTCGCCCTGCACGAGGCGGGCTGGAGCCAGGCCGCGCTGAACACCATCGACAGCCCGCTGCAGGAGTTCCGCTCGACCTTCGACCTCATGCCCACCGCGACCGAGGACGACTGGGCCACCATCGCCCGCCGGCTCGCCGCCCTCCCGGACGCGCTGGCCGGCTACACCGCCGGGCTCACCGACGCGGCGGGCCGGGGGCGGGTCTCCGCCGTCCGCCAGGTCCGGCTGGCCGCCGGCATCGCCCGCCGCTGGGCCGGGGCGGCCGGGCAGCCCGGCTTCTTCACCGAGTTCGCCGGGCGGGCCCCGGTCGACGGCGCCCTGCGGGCCGACCTGGACCGGACGGCGCACGGGGTGAACGCCGCGCTGGTGACCTTCGCCGACGCGCTCGAGCGCGACCTGCTCCCCCGCGCACCCGAGGCCGACGCCGTGGGCCGGGAGCGGTACGCGCTGGAGTCCCGCCTCTTCACCGGCATGGACCTCGACCTCGACGAGACCTACGCCTGGGGCTGGGACGAGCTGGCCCGGGTCGTCGCGGAGAAGGCCGCGGTCGCCGAGCAGATCGCACCCGGGCAGGGCATCCCCGGCGCGATGGCGGCGCTCGACGCCGACCCCGCCCGGCAGGTGCGCGGGCGCGACGCGCTGCAGGCCTGGCTGCAGGAGACCGCCGACCGGGCCATGGCCGCCCTCGACGGCGTGCACTTCGACATCCCCGACCCGGTGAAGCGGATCGAGGGGCGACTCACGCCGACCTCCGGCGAGGGGGTGTACTACACCGGCCCGACCGAGGACTTCTCCCGGCCCGGCCGGATGTGGTGGTCACTGCCCGAGGGCGTCACCGACATGACCACCTGGCGGGAGACGACGACCGTCTTCCACGAGGGCGTGCCCGGCCACCACCTGCAGATCGCGCAGAACGTCCACAACGCCGGGCTGCTCAACCGCTGGCAACGGCTGATGGCCTGGTGTTCGGGGCACGGCGAGGGCTGGGCGCTCTACGCCGAGCGGCTGATGGGCGAGCTCGGCTTCCTCGACGACCCGGGCGACCGGCTGGGCATGCTCGACGCCCAGGAGCTGCGGGCGGCCCGGGTGGTGCTCGACATCGGCGTCCACCTGGACCTGCCGATCCCGGCCGGCCGCGCCGCCGGTGACCGGTGGACCTACGACGTCGCGCTGGCGTTCCTCCGCACGCACGTGAACTTCGCGGACGCGATGCGCATCGACGAGCTGCACCGGTACCTGGGCTGGCCCGGCCAGGCGCCGTCCTACAAGGTCGGCGAGCGGGTGTGGCTGGTCTGCCGGGAGCAGGCCCGGGCGCGCGCCGGGGCCGACTTCGACCTCAAGGCCTGGCACCGGGCCGCGCTCGACCTCGGCCCGCTCGGCCTGGGCCCGCTGGCCGCGGAGCTCGCCCGGATGTGACACCCGGCCGCACCGGCCCGGTGCGGCCGGAGATCGGTACTGCCGAGGATGAGCGACGGACGGCACACCGCCGCGGTACTGGACGAACGGTCACGGGATCGTCCATCCCGGCCGCTGCCGATCTGGACGAAGCTCCGCACCCCCGTGGGCAAGACCTGCTGTGGACCCCGGCGTGTCGGACGGTTCGTCGCACACGACTGCGGCGCCCGTGACGAGTGGTGCGGATGGGGCCCGCCGTCACGCGGACGACATTTGACCGGTTGTGAAGGACAGCCGTGTAATTCATGGCGTTGTCACAGGTCGTGACAAACCGGCAACCGCGAGTACGGCTGGCCGGAGCGAGACGCAGGGGGACGATCGTGATGGCTGAGGTTTCCTGGATGAGCGAGTACCGGAGCGCGGCGGCAGCGGCGGCGCCGGTCGACTGGGCCGGGCAGGACGTGCTGGGCCTGGCCACCGTCCACCAGGGCGGCTTCCCCGGCTTCGACGGCGAGGAGCAGGGCTGGCAGGAGAACGCCCTGTGCGCCGAGACCGACCCCGAGGCCTTCTTCCCGGAGAAGGGCGGCTCGACCCGCGAGGCCAAGAAGATCTGCACCGGCTGCGAGGTCCGCGCCGAGTGCCTGGAGTACGCGCTCGCCAACGACGAGCGCTTCGGCATCTGGGGCGGGCTCTCCGAGCGCGAGCGCCGCCGGCTGCGTCGCCGCGCTTCCTGAGCACGCGGCGAGGGTGACCGACGTCGGCCCGGGGTAGGGCCCGGGCCGTGCGAGCGATCACCTACACCCAGCCCGGCGGCCCCGACGTCCTGCAGCTCGTCGACCGCCCCACCCCCGAGCCCGGCCCCGGCGAGGTCCTGGTCCGCCTGGCCTTCTCCGGGGTGAACCCCACCGACTGGAAGTCCCGCAGCAGCGCGCAGCCCGGCCCCGACGGGCAGGTGCCCAACCAGGACGGCGCCGGCACGATCGAGGCCGTCGGCCAGGGCGTCGACCCGGTGCTGACCGGCGAGCGCGTGTGGATCTGGGAGGCCGCCTGGCAGCGGCCACACGGCACGGCGGCGGAGTACACCGTCGTCCCCGCCCGCCAGACCGTGCTGCTGGGCGCCGACCCCGCCTTCGAGCTCGGTGCGAGCCTGGGCATCCCCTTCCTCACCGCGCACCGCTGCCTCACCGTGGCCGAGTCACTGCCCGACCGGCTGGCCCCCGGCTCGCTGAACGGCCGTACCGTGCTGGTGCAGGGCGGCGCCGGCGCCGTGGGCAACGCCGCCATCCAGCTCGCCCGCTGGGCCGAGGCCACCGTGATCGCCACGGTCAGCAGCCCGCAGAAGGCGCAGCTGGCCGCCGCGGCCGGTGCCAGCCACGTCATCAACTACAAGCAGCAGGACGTCGTCGCCGAGGTGCGCAAGATCGTGCCGGCCGGCGTCGACGCGATCGTCGAGGTCTCCGCCGCGCAGAACGCCGCCACCGACGCCCAGGTCATCGGCATGCACGGATCGATCGCCATGTACGCCGACGACGGCGGCGCCGAGGTGACGATCCCGGTGCGCGCCCAGATGGGCCCCAACGCCCGCTGGCAGTTCGTGCTCGTCTACACCGAGCCCACCCGCGCGAAGGACCTCGCCGTGGAGGACGTCAACGCCGCGGTGCTCGACGGCGCCATCCGGGTCGGCGAGGACGCCGGGCTGCCGCTGCACGTCTACCCGCTCGCCGAGACGGCAGCCGCCCACCAGGCGGTGCAGGACGGCGCCGTCGGCAAGGTGCTCATCGACGTCACCGCCTGACGCGCACACGGGTGCGGCCCCGACTCCACCTGGAGCCGGGGCCGCACGCGTCGATCAGGTCAGCGCACCACGGTGAAGGGCACGCTCACCGGGTCGGCCGACCGGTCGCCCAGCGACTGCGTCGCGACCAGCTCGTAGGTGCCCGGCTGGAGCGTCCCCATCGCCGCCCGCCAGGTGCCGTCCCTGCCGACGGTCACCGTGCGGGTGATGCCGGCCTGCACCGTCACCGTGGCGCCGGGGGTGCCGGTGCCGGTGGCGGTGACCGCGGGCTTCGTCGTCGCGTCGGCCCCCGGCGAGGTGACCGTGAGCCCCTCGATGTCGGCCCGGGCGGTCAGCCACTGGTCCTGGCCGATCGGGTGGTCGACCACGCGGGTCTCACCGATGCAGCCGTTCCAGCCGTTGGTGGCCTTGTCGTCGACCCAGTCGGACCCGAAGATCCACGGCATCGCGCCGTCCAGCCCGTGGCCCACGGTGTCCGAGGCGTTGCGCAGCACCGGGGCGCCGTCGACGTACATCGTGGTGGTGGCCGACTCCGGGTCGTTCACCAGCGCGACGTGCGCCCACGTGTCGACCATGATCTCGCCGGACCAGGCGGTGCGGTCACCCTTGGCGGTGTCGATCGGCACCTCGGTCCACTGGAACTCCTTGAGGTTCGACAGGCCCAGCGCCACCGGCGACGCCGTCCAGTCCCAGCGGCTCCACGGCACGCCGATCTGCGACCGGTTGCCCGAGCGCACGATCGCCTTCATCCAGGCGTTGTCCGACTGGTTCCAGCTGGGGTCGATCTTGAGGAACGTCTCGATCGTGTAGCCGTTCTCCAGCGCCTCGAGGTTCACCGGCGCGTCCGCGCGGGTGGTCAGGTAGCTGAACCGGTTGGTCTGCTTGTCGGCGTTGGTGAAGCAGACCGCCGCGCCGTCCGAGGAGTACGGGTGCGCGTCCTGCGAGAAGTTCACGTCCCGCAGCTGGGCGGTCGGCGAGCCGGACTGCCTGATCGGCACGCGCATCAGGTTGTTGCGGTTGTTGCCCTCGACGTCGCGGATGACGCCGCCCTGGGCGACCACGCCGCGCAGCCCGTTCATCCGCCAGTGCGCCAGCGTGCCCTCGACGCGGGGGTAGTCCGCGGGCGAGCCCGGCAGCTCGGTGGTGACCGGGTCGGGGGCGACGAAGCCGTCGAGCAGGATGTCGCGCGCCGCCTGGGTGAGCGAGGGCTCGTCGGCAGAACCGGCGGTGAACCCGGGGTTGAACCCGGCGAAGCGCTCCGAGAAGTCGATGTCCAGGGTGAACTGCTGGTTCGGGCCCTCGAGGAACGCCTGGTCGTAGGAGGTGAGCTTCTCCGCCGGCTTCGCGACCACCCACGGCGACCCGGTCTGCGCCGAGACGGTGTCGTTGGTGAGGTCGAACTCGAACAGGCCCAGGTAGCCGTTCCCGCCCTCGTAGGCCATCTGGTAGTCCATCAGCACCTGGGTCACCGGGTGCCCGAAGTCGTTCTGCTTGACCAGCCGGGTCGCGCCGTGGAAGTGGCCGTTCAGCGTCATGAAGATCTGGTCGTTGCCCTTGATGAGCTTCTCCCAGAGCCGAAGGCCGTAGCCGGTCTCCTGCGGGGAGACCCCGTCGTTCTGGATGCCGATGATGTCGTGCGAGGTGAGGATGACCGGCACGGTCGGGTGGGCGTCGATCACCTCGTTCGCCCAGCGGAGGGTGGCGTCCGAGGCGCGCCAGGACAGCGCCAGGACCATGAACTGCTGACCCTCGGCCTCGAAGACGTGGTACTGGTTCATCCCCGTCGGGTCACTGCCGCCGTAGGTGGACTGCTCGGCCGCGCGGTCGGGGCCGAACCAGCGCAGGAAGGGCTCAGCAGCCAGGTCGTACTGGTCGTCGTACCAGTTGTCCGAGCTGTTCCGGACGTCGTGGTTGCCGGCGAGCACCGAGTAGGGCAGGTCCGCGTCCTCCAGCGTCCGCATCGCTGCGTCGGCGGTGCGCCACTCGCCCTCCTGGTTGACCTGGTCCACGACGTCGCCGAGGTGGGCGACGAACGGGATCCGCAGCTCGTCGGCGTGCTCGGCGAGCCAGCTGGTCTGGGCGGCGTAGGGGTTGTTGCCGTCGCCGTAGCGGTCCGGCCGCTCGAACTCGGACTCCGCGTAGCGCGAGTAGAACTGCGTGTCCGGGAGCACGGCGAGGGTGAACCGGGAGGCCGGCTCGGTGGGCGCCGCCTGCGCGGGGGCGGCGGTGGCCAGGCCACCGGCGGTGGCGAGAGCGGCCACCGTGGTGACGACGCCGGCGCCGGCCACGGCCCGCAGGCGGGACCTCCGGGCAGGTCGGTCCCCGCGGTGCGCGGGCCGTGATCTGAGCAGGTGCATGGAAGCTGACCTCCGACTGTCCTGGGAGCGGTGGGGGGGTCCCACCGCCGCAGGAACGCTGTCGATCAGCTGTGGCCAGCGGGTGTCGCGGTTGTGTACGGCACGCCAGCCGAGCATGAAGCTGTAGTCACTACACTCTGCAGTTCCGTTACCGGGGAGGCCAGCCCGCCCACTCCCGTTGATCATCGGCAGATGGTCGACGGGCACGCCGGGTACCGGCGCGTCACCCGGCAACACGCCGATGATCAACTGCCGGGAGACGGCCCTCAGCCCACGCCGAGGGAGCGGGCGATGAGCATCCGCTGCACCTCGCTGGTGCCCTCGCCGATCTCCAGGATCTTCGCGTCCCGGTAGAACCGGCCCACCGGGAACTCGGTCATGAAGCCGTACCCGCCGTGCACCTGGGCGGCGTACCGGGCGTTCTCCATCGCCACCTCCGAGCTGTACAGCTTGGCGATCGACGCCTCCCGCTTGAACGGCTCGCCGCGCAGCATCTTCTCCGCCGCCCGGTAGTACGCCAGCCGCGCGGTGGAGGCACGCACCTCCATGTCGGCGATCATGAACTGCACCGCCTGGTTGCGGCCGATCGGCTGCCCGAACGCCTCCCGCTCCGCGGCGTACTTCACCGACTCGTCGACGCACCCCTGGGCCAGCCCGACGGCGAGTGCGGAGATGGCGATCCGGCCCTCGTCGAGGATGGACAGGAACTGCGCGTACCCCCGGCCGCGCTCCCCCACCAGGTTCCCCGCCGGCACCCGGACGTCGTCGAAGGCCAGCTCACGGGTGTCCGAGGCGTTCCAGCCGACCTTCGCGTAGCGCTTGCCGACGGTGAACCCCGGGGTGCCCGAGGGCACGATGATCGCGGAGATCTCCTTGCCACCGTCGGCCTTCGTGCCGGTGACCGCGGTGACGATGACCAGGTCGGTGAGGTCGGTCCCGGAGTTGGTGATGAAGGCCTTCGAGCCGTTGATCACCCACTCGTCGCCGTCCAGCCGGGCGGTGGTCCGGGTGGCACCGGCGTCCGAGCCGCCGCCGGGCTCGGTGAGCCCGAAGGCGCCCAGCGCCTCACCGGCGCACAGCCGGGGCAGCCACTGCTGCTTCTGCGCCTCGGTGCCGAACCGGAAGATCGGCATCGCCCCCAGCGAGACCCCGGCCTCCAGGGTGATCGCCACCGAGGAGTCGACCCGGGCCAGCTCCTCCAGCGCGACGCAGAGGGTGAAGCAGTCGCCCCCCGACCCGCCGTACTCCTCGGGGAACGGCAGGCCGAACAGCCCCAGCTCGCCCATCTGCCGGACGATCGCGGTGGGGAACTCGTCTCGTTCGTAGAAGCCGCCGATCTGCGGGGCGATCACCTCCACGGCGAACTCCCGCACCAGCTTCCGCAGCGCCTCGGTCTCCTCGTCGAGCCGGTAGTCGAGCACCGTCGCTCACTCCCCCTCCGCGGGCGCCGGTGGGGTCACCACGGCCACCCGTTCGTCGAGCCGGACCGACTGGCCGGCCGTCACCGGGAGCTCGGTGACCACCCCCGCGACGGGGGCGGTCAGCACGTGCTCCATCTTCATCGCCTCGACGACCAGCAGCGGGGTCCCCGCGGCCACCTCGTCGCCGAGGGAAGCCCGCAGCACGGTCACGGTGCCGGGCATCGGGGCGGTCACCGCACCGCCGACGGCGGCCGCCGCTGCGGCGCCGGTCAGCCGCTCGTGCTCGCGCAACCCGATCACGTGCCCGTCGGCGGCGAGCCAGACCGTGCCCTCGGCGTGCACCACGGTCCACCGGGTGGCCACCCCGCCGAGCGTGACGTGCAGCTGGTCGCCGTCCCGGACGGCGGTGACCGGCTGCGGGTCGCCGTCGCCGACGCGCACCTGCGCCGACGCCGCCCGGCCGCGCACCCGCACCTCGACCGGCTCCCCTCCCGCCGCCTGCAGCCGGCGCAGCGTCCACGCGGGCTCCCCCAGCCGCCAGCCGCCCGGGTCGTCCCACGGGTCGACGACCGGGCCGGCCGGCTCGGCCTCCAGCAGCAGGGCGAGCGCCGCCACGGCGTGGGCGTGCGGCGGCGGGGCGGCCACGGTGAGCTGCTCGCCCCGCCGCTCGATCAGCCCGGTGTCCAGGCGGCCGGCGACGACATCGGGGTCGGTGAGCAGGTCGCGCAGGAAGGTGGCGTTGGTGGGCGCCCCGAGGACCGCGGTCTGGCCGAGCGCACCGGTCAGCCGGGCGCGGGCGGTCTCCCGGTCCGGCCCCCAGGCGACCAGCTTGGCCAGCATCGGGTCGTAGTCGGTGCCGACGACGGTGCCCACCGCCAGTGCGCTGTCGACCCGGATGCCGCGCCCGGCCGGCTCGACCAGCCCGACCACGGTGCCGGTCTGCGGCAGGAACCCGCGGGCCGGGTCCTCGGCGTAGAGCCGCGCCTCGATGGCGTGCCCGTCGAGCACGACGTCGTCCTGGTCGACGGGGAGCGGCTCCCCGGCGGCCACCCGCAGCTGCAGCTCGACCAGGTCCAGGCCGGTGACGCACTCGGTCACCGGGTGCTCGACCTGGAGCCGGGTGTTCATCTCCAGGAAGAAGAAGTCACGCGGTGAGTCCGCGTCCACGATGAACTCCACCGTGCCGGCGCCGGTGTAGCCCACTGCGCGGGCGGCGTCGACGGCGGCGCTGCCCATCGCGGCCCGGCCGGCCGCGTCCAGCAGCGGCGACGGCGCCTCCTCGATCACCTTCTGGTGCCGGCGCTGCAGGCTGCACTCCCGCTCACCAAGGTGCACCACGTTCCCGTGCGCGTCGCCGAACACCTGCACCTCGATGTGCCGGGACCGCGCCAGGTACCGCTCGACCAGCAGGGTGTCGTCGCCGAAGGAGCCGCGCGCCTCCCGCCGGGCCGCGGCGATCTGCTCGGCCAGCTCGTCCGGGCCGTGCACCACCCGCATGCCCTTGCCCCCGCCGCCGGCGCTGGGCTTGAGCAGCACCGGGAAGCCGACCTCCACCGCGGCGGCGGCGACCGCGTCGTCGTCCATGCCCGGCTCGGCGCGGCCGGGGACGACCGGGACCCCGGCGGCGGCGACGGTCCGCTTGGCGCGGATCTTGTCGCCCATCGCCTCGATCGCGGCGACCGGCGGCCCGATGAACACCAGGCCGGCCCGCTCGCAGGCGCGGGCGAAGTCGGCGTTCTCGGACAGGAACCCGTAGCCGGGGTGCACCGCCTGGGCGCCGGTGCGCCGGGCGGCGTCGAGCACCCGGTCGATCGAGAGGTAGCTCTGCGCAGCGGGCGCCGGGCCGATCGGGACGGCGACGTCGGCCAGCCGGGTGTGCAGGGCGCCGGCGTCGGCCGCGCTGTGGACCGCGACCGAGCGGATGCCCATCGCCCGCAGCGTCCGGATCACCCGGACGGCGATCTCCCCGCGGTTGGCGACCAGGACGGTCCCGAACACCGCTCAGCACCCCCCGCCGACGGCAGCGGGGGGGGGGGGGGGGGGGGGGGGGGGGGGGGGGGGGGGGGGGGGGGGGGGGGGGGGGGGGGGGGGGGGGGGGGGGGGGGGGGGGGGGGGGGGGGGGGGGGGGGGGGGGGGGGGGGGGGGGGGGG